>JAQWXQ010000074.1 GCA_029254395.1 SAR86 cluster bacterium
CCATGCCTAACTAGTATAAGGTGTCTTTTTTTCATAATTTAATAATAATAAGGTACAACTTGTATATATTTTAATAGATAATAGTTGGATGTTAGAGTTTTTTTCATTCTTATATGAGCAGTGGTTCCTTTCCATTCCATTAGTTATTTTTATCAGTCTTTTTCTGTCTTCTCTTTCAAAAAAAGGCGGCAAAAAAATCTCGACGCATGAACTAATCAATCTTAACAACAAAGGTCTTGCAAAGCTCGTCGACATAAGAAAGTCAGATGAATTTAATGCTGGTCATATCGCCGGATCTATTAATATACCATTTGCTGATTTCGAAAAAAGACATTATGAATTGCCTAATAAAAATGACCTATCAATAATTCTAGTTTGTGAAATGGGAAATCAGGCAGGTAATGCTGGTGAAATACTCCAAAAATCAGGGTTCAAAAATTCATTGATACTTAGCGGAGGGGTGTCTGAATGGAGGCATAACAGCCTTCCTCTAATTGTGTAACTATATACCAAGCTCTTTTATTTTTTTTGCAAGAGTATTTCTTCCCAAACCTAAAATATCTGCAGCTTCACTCTTTTTTCCATTTGTTTTCTCTAGTACCAGCTTGATAAGGATCTTTTCAATCTTTGGGTTTATAGTGGCTAACAGTTGATTTTCATTGCCTTCTATTAAATTTTTTAACCACAAAGAAAAACCATCTTCCCAAGATGTATCAGTATTTTCATAGGGTTCTGATTGAATAATTTCATTTGGAAGATCTACTGGTTGCACATTTTGTGTAGGACTCATAAGCGTCAACCAGTAACACGTATTTTCAAGTTGTCTCACATTTCCCGGCCATTTGTATTTGCGCAACACCTCAATGGATTCTTTGGACAGAACTCTTAGCTCTTCCCCAAGAGAGTCAGAATTTTGTTTTAAAAAATACTTAGCTAATAATTCTATATCTTCTGCTCGTTCACGAAGTGGAGGCATATCAACTTTTATTACATTTAATCTATAGAAGAGATCTTCCCTGAATTTTGTTTGAGAAACTAGGTTGTGGAGGTTTTGGTGAGTGGCAGCTATTATTCTTACATCTACTTTAATTGGTTTATCTCCTCCAACTCTATAGAATTCTTTATTAGATAAAACTCTTAATAATCTTGTTTGTGAATCTAAAGGCATATCTCCAATCTCATCTAAGAACAATGTTCCCCCATTCGCTTGCTCAAACCTACCCAATCTTCTATCTACAGCCCCAGTAAATGCTCCTTTTTCGTGGCCAAATAGCTCAGACTCAACAAGCTCTTTTGGAATATCCGCCATATTTAAAGCAATAAATGGCATATCATGACGAGGACTATTCTTATGAAGCGATTTGGCAATCAGTTCCTTTCCAGTCCCTGATTCTCCTTGAACCAAAACTGTTGCATTTGTATTTGAAAGTTTTCCTATGGCTCTGAAAACTATTTGCATTGACTGAGCTTTTCCAATTATGTCGGTTTTTGGAGCAGATTTAAGACCTTTAGTTGAAGGTTTCTTTTCAAGAGCTCTCTTAATAATTTGAATAGTCTCATTCAGATCAAATGGTTTAGGTATATATTCAAAAGCACCACTTCCATATGAATCAATGGCTGCTTGCATGTCAGCAAAAGCAGTCATAATTATTACTGGGAGATCAGAAAAATTATTATTAATATGTTTAAGTAAATCATAGCCATGCATGCCAGGCATTTGGACATCTGTAAGAATCAGATCTGGCTTTTCATTTTCTAACGTTTCAATAAGATCAGTTGCTGTTTCGAAAGTTTTTATATCAAACCCTGCATCTTTTAAACTTTCTTCAAGCACAATCCTTATTGCTTCATCATCATCTGCTAACCAAACTTTATGCACTTTCTTCTCCGGTATTTTTTATATTTAAAGGAATATGAATTGAGAAAACAGTTTGTCCAGGCTTAGAAGTAAAAGATATACCACCACCATGAACTCTAATAATGTCTTGTGCTATTGAAAGACCCAGCCCTGAGCCATCCTCTTTAGAGGAGATCATAGGAAAAAATACATGTTCTTGGATTTCTTCAGGGATGCCAGGACCATTGTCTATAATCTCAATACAACAAACTGTTAGATGCATTGTTCCATTTACAGGCTGGCTATATTGAACTCTAGACTTTATTTTTATCTCTGCATTAACTATGTCACCCAAAGCCTGCTGCGCATTTTTAACTATGTTTAAAATTGCCTGAATAAAAAGATTCTCATCACCCATCAATTCCGGAATGCTAGGATCATAATCTCTTCTAAGTTTTAGACTTGGAGATATATCAGCATCTGCAAGCGCATAAACCTTCTCTAAAGCTGAATGAATATTAAATTTTTCTTGGCTTGGTTTTTGAGGAGGAGTAAGAATTTTAGTAACAATACCATTTAACCTATCTGTTTCATCGATAATTATTTTTAGGAATCTTCTTGAATAGTCATCTTCAAGTTTTTTGGACAATATTTGCGCGCTTCCTTTAATGCCTGATAAGGGATTTTTAACCTCATGAGCTAAAGTTCTAGCAAGGTTTGCAGCTATTTTTTGCGTAGAAAATATTTTAGTTGAGTCAATAATTTTATTTATACTATCTACACATTTCACTTCAAGAATTATGTGGCTATTTTCGCTATCGCAAGAAACAGTCATGTCAATAATTCTTTTTTCATTAGCTTTATTGGTTATTTCCATATCACGCTTTGAAAAAGAACTTAATTCATCTTGAGACTTTCTCAGCAAGGTAAATAATGCAGAATTTAGACTCTCGGGATAGTGGGCTTGTATAGGGATATTTTGGCAGTTAGACCATCCGTTATTTAATGCAGACTCGTTAATCCAAAGACCATGGAGATCTTTATCAAGAATAATTATTTCAGATGAGATCTGATTGAGGATAGATGTATGAAGATGTTCTGTATCAGTCATGAATGAAAAAAACGACCCCTCTTTCGAAGGGTCGGAAATTAGATTTATTTGTTAAGAGTTCCAACTAAATGTGAAAGAATTTTGTAAGGATCTGCATTTGATGCAGGCCTTCTATCTTCCAAATAACCGTTCCAATTATGCTCGACGGTGTAAACTGGTATACGAATACTCGCACCTCTGTCACTCACTCCATATGAGAACTGATCAATGCTCTGTGTCTCATGCAGCCCGGTAAGCCTCATGTCATTATCAGACCCATATGCATTAATACCATCTGCATGAACTTTACCTAGTTTTTCACACATACCATTAAAAAGAGCCTCAGAGCCGTTAGACCTCATTTCCTCATTTGAGAAGTTTGTATGCATCCCAGATCCATTCCAATCTCCTGTTTTTGGTTTAGGATGAATGTTTACACCAACTCCAAATTCTTCTGCAATTTTATAAAGCATATATCTACTTACCCACAAATCATCAGCAGCCTTAATTCCTTTGCCTAAACATTGGTATTCCCATTGACCTAGTGCAACTTCTGCATTTGTACCTGTCAATGTGATACCAAGATCAAGACAGGCCTGCAGATGGGCATCAGAAATTTCTCTTCCAACAACATTACCCGCACCTACTCCACAATAAAAATCTCCTTGACCTCTTGGTTCGCCATTCTCCCACCCCAATGGTTCGCCAGTTTCTGGGTCTGTAAGAAAGAATT
Source organism: SAR86 cluster bacterium (assembly GCA_029254395.1). Classification (GTDB taxonomy): domain Bacteria; phylum Pseudomonadota; class Gammaproteobacteria; order Magnimaribacterales; family D2472; genus CAJQGY01. The sequence continues at coordinate 3,661 of JAQWXQ010000074.1, forward strand.
CTTGCTCGAACCCAAACCACCAGTCATCAGTGAGTAAAGCTTCAGCTTCTGCTCTAAAATTTGATGGGTGAGTGGTGTGATCTGCTGACTGAACTTGAGTCATGACTATATCGTGCCCATGTGGATTTGAGTAAGTTTGAACTGGAATTAATAGGCAATCAGAACTGCCGCCTTCCGCTTGTTGAGTTGATGATCCGTCGAAGGACCATTCAGGTGGAGTATCTGCATCCGTTGCTTTAACTTTACTTCTCATGGATGATTCTGGCTTATAGCCGTCTAACCAGACATACTCATACGTTTTATAACCTGTCATTTTATCTCCTATAATTAATGTTTCTTTATATGGATATATGCAATATCAATACCAAATTAATTATGTATTTTTGCACTAATATTGTGCCTATTATGCACAAAAACAGAGCAAATTAAAATTTATTGATCAATTATAGTGCGTAAATTATAAATTTAGGAACGAATGAATATGATTAAGCTTTTTTTCGAATGATGAATAAGAGTGATCTCCTCCAAACGCTATATCTATATAAGATCCCTCATAAAAGGATATTGTTTCAAGATAATTAAGAATTTCATCACCTGATTCAAGAAGTACTAGGAAATTACAGGGAGAGCTAATCTTGTTTGAATGAAGAGAGCGAAGAAAATCTATATCACTCTGATTAATAAAAAATTTATCATCAGTCGAATAATTTACATTCTCACCAAGATATTCCTCAAAATCTTTTAAGGGGTGAATAGCTGGATTTATTAATATAGCCTTTGCATTATATTTTTCAGCAAAAATTGTTGCGTAGTAACCGCCCAGGGAACTTCCAGCAAAAATTATTTCACCATCAGCACCATCAAGCAGGTTTTGTATTTGTTCAATAGCCTCTTCAAATCTATTTTTAAGATCTGGGATGAAAATTTTTGTATTTTTAGAACTATCTTTTAAAAAACGTTTAAAAATTTTAGCCTTATTTGAATCTGAAGATGATTTAAATCCATGAAAATAAAAAATAGTTTTAGTCATTTCCAATCAAACTTTCTATCTCTTTAGATGGAGCAATTCCTGTGATAAATATACTTTCAAGCCACTCAGTCAAGAATCTATTTTGCTGCTCCTTCTCGTCATATGATTGAGTTTGTGAATTAATCAAAAAACCGGGCAATGCTCTTTCACCTTGGTAAGATATTGCTTCAGCCAAACGCGCATCAAGACTAATTCTAATCCTGCAAATAAAATTATTAATACTCTTATGTTTTAAGCTTGATTGCTTAGCTTCAATAATTACAGTATGTTTTGTTTTATCTAAAATCAGAAAACTTATATTTTGCTTACTTGAATCAGGATTAACTCCTTCAAAAAAATATTCTCTTTCTTTGAATCCTCTTAACAATCTTCGTAACCTCAAAAAATTTGCTTCACATACAAGCTGATTATGGGATGTTTTAGGAAGATTTTTTAACATTCAATAATTCTATATTCTTTTTTTATTGGTGTATATTCTCTGCATGCTTGCATATAAGAATCAACAGAGAGCTTCTCTTCGTTGCAAAAGTCCTGAATTGCTTTTCTAAAATCCTCATGAAGAACAAAATGCAATGAACTAGACAGTCGTGGCTCAAAACCTCTCCTTATCTTGTATTCACCTTGAATTCCAGGATCAAATAAAGCAATTTTTTTTTCTATACAGTACTCAATGCCTTGATAATAGCAGCATTCAAAATGTAGATTTTGTATATTCTCGCTGCATCCCCAATGTCTCCCATATAAAATCCCCTTCCCTTCAAAGCAAAGCGAACCTGCAATAGTTTTGTTATTTTTAATAGCAAAAAAAATAATAGGATTAAGACTATCTCTGTTTTGATGAATTCTTTTAAAAAATTCAATATTTAAATAGGGGTTTTGCATTCTTTCGTTGTATGTATTGGCATAAAAGTTAAAGAAAATTTCCCAATCCTCTTCGTTTAATGAATCCTTATCTTTTGTAATAAAGGTAACACCTTCTTTTTCAACTTTCCCACGCTCAGATTTAATATTTTTTCTTTGTCTTGAGGTTAGAATTTTTAAAAAATCATCAAAATTTTTAAAGTCTCTATTATTCCAAACAAACCTGTAATTAAAGCGCTCAATAAAATTATTTTTTTTAAGCATATTTTTTGTTCTCTTATCTGGATAGAGGACATGCCATGTTTCTATATTTAATTTGACCATCTCCTCCTTAACAGTCTCAATCATTTCAGATGCAGTATCCATATCGGGCACGACCAATTTAGATGTTTCACATGGGGTGAAAGGTATGGCTGATAAAAATTTGGGGTAATATTTTCTATTTGCTTTTTGGAGGGCATAAGACCATTGATGATCAAACACAAATTCACCCTGGCTATTGTTTTTAAGATACAGTGGAATAAAACCATTTAGAGCTTCATTTTTAAAGGCAGTTATATGATAAGGGCGCCATCCAGATGAAGGACTTGCAGAACCACTTGCTTCAATTGCATCTAAAAACTCATACGACATAAACGGAGAAATATTTTTTTTTGATATATTTTTTAATTCTATATTTGATAGGTCAGAAATATTTTTAATAAATTTTTTCTTTAATAGCATTTAAATAAAAAATATTTCTAAAATAAAACCAGTTACTAGGACAATACCTATATTGTTATTAAACTTGAAAGCATCCAAGTATCTGCCTGCTTTAACAAGTTTATTTTGAAAGTAAAGCAATGCAAGAAGCAAGCTAAAAATTACAATAAAAAAAGCTGAAAAAGCATTTAGGTAGGCAATCAAAGCAATTGCTGCATAAAATAAAAGCTGTAATATATTTGCAATTGGCACTGTTTTTTTGCCCCATAAAATCGGAGTAGAATTTATGCCAATTTTTGCATCATCCTCAATATCTTCTAATGCATATATGCTATCAAAACTAACAATCCATGCTACAAGTCCGACGTATAAAATTATTATAGATAAAGAGAAGCTACCTGACTGAAGAGAGTAAGATATTATTGATCCAGATCCGAACGTTATGCCTAGAATGACCTGAGGCGCTTTAATAAAGCGCTTAGCTAATGGATAAAGCAAGATAAGTAGTGAAAAAGATAATGCTAATTTAATAGTTATAGTAGGGGTTAGCAATAGTAGGCTCAATGATGCAATAGATAAAACTATGAAAAACCCCCATGCCTGCTTAAGACTAATTTCTCCAGATGCAATGGGCCTATCTTTTGTTCTCTCCACAAGCCTATCAAACTTATGATCGCTAATATCATTTATGACACAACCACAAGACCTGACTAAAATTGCACCGGCTATAACTATTAAATAGTTTTTAAAGTCGATATAACCTTCGTTAAGGGCGCCGAGCAAAAGTCCAAGCACAGACGGCCATAGTAAAAGATATATTCCAATTGGCTTGTCTAGCCTGGACAGTCTTATATATTTCATAAGAGATTTCATATCAGAAAAACTTCCATGACAGAAATTGGCTCAGAATTTACCGAGTACTTTATTTTTCTACCCCAGTAAATATCTCTTTCCTCACTCAAAAAAGATGCGCATACCATCTCTTGTTTAGTAAAGACACTGGGAGTAAAAAGAATATCACCAAGTGGAGCATTGCCTATTTTTCCAAGAGAAGACAACCCTTTATTTATAGTCAAAGTTGGTATCACTGATTTAGCGAAAACAATTGGAGCACCATTTCCAAGCAGAATTACTCTTCTAACCTTAAAAGTTTTAGAAGATGATCCAAGAAATAATTGCTCCTCTTTTGAAATTTTATCAAGCGCATCATTTAGTAATTTGAGCTGAAACTTGTTACTTAATTTTATTCTTTTGGTTATTGGGCCTGATTCCTTAAGCCATGACAACACGGACGAATCAACTTTAGATTCTATAGATTCTATGTTTGTCCAAGGAGAAATTTGTTTAAGTTTCATTAAGTAATCATAGTAAATCTGATATTATACTCCGAACTTTTTATCATCATTTGGAATAGATATTAATTATGGAATTAAAAAAATGGGAATGCATTGTGTGCGGGCTTATCTATGATGAGGCACTAGGTTGGCCTGAGGATGGAATAGAAGCAGGAACAAAATGGGAAGATGTACCAGAAGACTGGTTATGTCCTGAGTGTGGCGTTGGTAAGGAAGATTTTGATATGATAGAGATGTAATGATAGATGCTCCAACCAACCTAACGCGAAATATTCTTATAGGAATGTTTGCTGGCTTTGTTGTGGGAGCTATCTTTTATTACACTAATTTGTTTGGTGATCAAACCTCATCTTTTGTTGAGAAGTATGTTTTCTTGTTGGGCAGCACAATATTTATAAATCTTCTGAAGATGCTAATAGTTCCTTTAATTTTTTTCTCTTTGGTGTCAGGTATCTCTTCTTTAAGCAACTTAAAAAGCCTAGGAAAAATAACCACAAAAACAATCGCCCTATATCTATCGACAACTGCAATAGCCGTTACCCTCTCGCTAGTTGTCGGGTCAATTTTTAAACCAGGAGCTGGCTATAATTCAGAGATATCTATCGCCCCAGAAAGTCTTCCTCCAGGACAAGGTGTTTTTGAAACGATAGCAAATATATTCCCATCAAATATTATTCAGGCTATGGCAAATAACGAGATGCTTGCAGTAGTATTTTTTAGTATTTTGTTTGGCTTGGCCCTAAATAAGACAAATCATCTAACTAATAATTTTAGTGAATCTTTTGAAAAGTTAAATACAGTATTTATGCAGCTTGTAATTACTATAATTTCATTCGCTCCAATAGGTGTTTTCTGTTTGATAGGTAAATTTGTAATAGTTGATGGGCTTGATGTCTTCCAAGAAGCATTTAAATATGTAGTTTTATTAATAGTGGTGTTACTTCTTCATGCCTTTATTACTTATACATTTTTGCTTAAGCTTTTTACCTCCATAAGTGTAAAAACTTTTTTTGTGAAGATGAAAGATGTTGCAATTTTTGCCTTTTCAACATCATCTAGTGCAGCAACAATTCCGGTAACACTTAAAACAGTCCAAAACGATCTTGGTGTTGATAAAAATGTAGCTTCATTTGTAGTTCCTGTGGGAGCAACAATAAATATGGATGGAACAGCCATTATGCAAGGCATGGCAACTATATTTATAGCGCAAATGTCAGGTATTGATTTAACTTTAATACAGTATATTCAGGTAATTATTTTAGCAGTTGTTGCCTCTATTGGAGCTGCTGCAGTTCCCTCCGCTGGAACTATAACCTTAGTGCTAATTCTTCAACAATTTGGATTACCGCTTGAGGCCATAGGCATCATTTTAGCCGTAGACAGAATTCTTGATATGCTTAGAACTTCTGTAAATGTAACAGGCGATGCAGCGGTCGCATGTATTGTCGCCGAATCAGAAGGCTTGTTAGACAAGAAAATATTCAATAAATAGATAATAAAATCTCTTTTTTCATTCTTTTTTTTGATAGAATGCACCATTAATTTTTTTTACTTAGAGGTAAATATGAACAGTTTGTTAATTGCTCCAATTTTAGGGGTTGTTGGAATGGTTGTGGCTTTAGTCGTGTACCAATTGGTTATGAAATATCCAGATGGTGAAGATAAAGTTAAAAAAATTGGAGATCAGATTCATAACGGCGCTTTAGCATTCATGAAGACTGAGTACAAATATTTACTTGTATTTATAGTAGTTTTAGTAGTTCTTGCACAACTATTTTTATCAACAGAATCTGCTATAGCTGTTGTAGTTGGAGCGCTATGCTCATCTTTAGCTGGCTTCATTGGAATGTATGCAGCTACTAAAGCAAATGTTAGAACAGCAACAGCTGCTCAAAAAGATGGAGCAGCGGCAGCATTATCTGTTTCTTTTTATGGCGGTTCTGTAATGGGTTTATGTGTTGCTTCACTTGGCCTTATTGGTCTTGGAGGGCTTTATTATTTCTTTAACGGATATGAAGAGGGTGTGCATGCACTAGAAGGCTTTGGAATGGGGGCATCAGTAGTTGCTTTATTCTCAAGAGTTGGCGGAGGTATTTTTACTAAGAGTGCTGATGTAGGTGCTGATTTAGTTGGTAAAGTTGAAGCTGGCATACCAGAAGATGATCCAAGAAACCCAGGTGTTATTGCAGACAACGTTGGTGACAACGTTGGTGATGTAGCTGGCATGGGCTCTGATATCTTTGAATCATATTGTGGATCGATGATTGCTTCAATTGCTATCGCATACACAATGGGCAGAACAGACTTAATGATGCTGCCATTATTACTAGCATCAATTGGATTATTAGCTTCAGTTATTGGTATTTTTATCGTTAAGCTTCAGTCTTCTAAAGCTCCAGCTAGCGCTCTAAGGTCGGGGACCCTATTGGCTCCTGTAATTTTTATAGCAATGGCGTACTTTTTGATTGGCTCTAAAGGCATTGAGACAAATGTTTGGTGGTGTGTTGTGAGCGGGGCTGTTGGCGGAGTGCTTATTGGCCTGATTACAGAATATTACACGGGCGGCAATCCTGTAAGAAAAATTGCTGAATCTGGAGAAACAGGATCTGCAACAGTAATGATTTCAGGTCTATCTGTTGGAATGCAATCAGTTGTTATTCCTATAATAATTCTTGCAGCGATTATATTAGCGTCTACATCATTAGTTGATGGTGTCTATGGAGTTGGTATTGCAGCAGTAGGGATGCTAGCAACTGTAGGTATTACTATGGCTATAGATGCATACGGTCCAGTTGCAGATAATGCTGGTGGAATTGCAGAGATGTCAGGAATGGGTAAAGAAGTTAGAGACATTACAGATTCACTTGATGAGCTTGGAAATACAACAGCTGCAATAGGTAAAGGGTTTGCTATTGGAGCAGCCGCACTTGCAGCATTGGCTATTATTTCAGCTTATTCAGCTCAAGTTTCTGCTACATATGGAGATGCGTTCTCACTTTCACTTGAGAACCCAATTGTTTTAGTAGGTATGTTTATAGGAATATGCATACCATTTCTTATTGCCTCAATCACAATGACGGCTGTAGGCGATGCTGCTTTTGAAATGATCAATGAAATTAGAAGACAATTCAAAGAAATACCTGGGCTAATGGAAGGCCAGGCTGATCCTGATTCTGAAAAATGCGTAGAAATTGCTACGACAGCTGCACTTAAAAAAATGATGCTTCCAGGAGTTATCGCTGTAAGCATGCCTGCTGTAGTTGGTTTTGGTTTAGGAGCAATAGCTCTTGGTGGAATGTTAGCAGGCGGACTTCTAGGTTGCGTTGCTTTGGCTTTATTTATGGCAAATGCAGGCGGAGCATGGGATAACGCTAAAAAATATGTTGAAAAAGGCAACTTAGGTGGAAAAGGTTCCGATACCCACTCAGCTACAGTTGTTGGGGATACAGTTGGTGATCCGTTTAAAGATACCTCAGGACCATCAATGAATATTTTAATCAATGTTATGGCTATGGTTAGTTTAGTTATTTCAGGTTTACTGCCTTTAAACGGCATTTTCTTTTAGATTAATACATTCTATGGCTTAGGCATTAATGTCTAAGCCATTTTTTTTGCCTATAATTTCTTTTTGGAAACAATCACTTATTAATTTATTATCATGAGATGAAAGAGAATATTCTAATTATAGGATTCGGTGATATTGGCCAAAGAGTCGTTGCGAATATAAATAATAAAAAATATAACTTTATTTCTGTAAGTAGGTCTGCAAATACAACTAATACAACTCATATTCAATGGGACTGGCTATCAGGAAAGAAACTAGAGTTACCTGTTACAAAATTTAAAAGAGTCATATTTATTCCAAAACCATCAGAGATGAGTGAAATAGGTTATCAACAAGGTTTTAGAGATGCTGCATCAAATGTTGTTACATCTTTAAATGATATTGATTTCGAATCGTTTATAGCAGTTTCATCTACAAGGGTCTTTGGAAGTAATCAGATTGGCATATTGGATGAAGATACACCAGTTATGCCGGACTGCTTTAGAGGCCTTACTATTTCAAAATATGAAGAGTTTCTTAAAGAGAATATTTCAAATAATTTAAATATTTTAAGGTTTGGAGGTCTATATATTCCTGGAGCATCAATACCAAAATTTAATAATAAATTAAGTAGAGATCGCGCATCTAGAATTATATGTTTTTTTATTGCAAATATTATTAACGGCATTTTTCATTGCACGGAAAACAAGATACTTGACCCAGACACAAGGTGTATAAGCGGTAAAAAATTGTTTACCTCAGGTTTTAATGACTAGCCCTAAATTCAAATCCCAAATACAATTATATTTATGATAACTAGCATGACAGGCTTTGCATCTTCAGAGTTTATTAATGGAGATATTAATATTTATTGCGAGATTAAATCAATTAACCATAGGTTTCTTGATGTAACAATTAAATCGCATGACCTTCCAAGTGATGTTGATATATTTATTAGAGATACTTTATCTAGGAAAGTAAAAAGGGGCTCTGTTGATGTGAGATTTAGAATCACCCAGCCTCAAAAGACCTCATATAAAATTAATAAAGAATCATTGGAGAATCTTTTAGATCTTGTTGCATCTCATGACGGCTTTGGATCTCAAGAACTTTCATTTAGCGACATAAAAGATGTACCCGGAATTATAAATACTGTTCATAAATCAGTTGTTAATAAAAAAAATATCAAAGACACATTTAAGAAAGCATTTTCTGATTTTTTGGTAAGCAAGTACGAGGAGGGTTCAAAGATACACAAAGTATTTATAACTAAAATAAAAAAAATTAATAATAATAATCATTCAATTTTAGTAAATTCGAAATCTACCATAGAGAAAAGAAATATAAAATTTAGAAAAAAGATCAAAGAACAAATATCAAACCTTGATAAAGATAGGCTTGAGCAAGAGGTATCACTTTTATTACTTAAACATGATGTTGCAGAAGAGCAAGAACGAATTGCTTTCCATCTGTCTTCATTGGAAAAAGAGCTTAAGGCTAAGGTGAGTAAAGGTAAAAAAATTGACTTTATTTTGCAGGAGTTATTTAGGGAAACCAGCACTTTATCTGTCAAATTAGATGATCCTAGAGAAAAATCCAAAGCATTAAATATGAAACTTTTAGTTGAAGAGATGAGGGAGCAGGCACAAAATGCAGAATAATTATCCGGAGCTATTTGTTATTTCTGCGCCTTCAGGCGCAGGGAAGTCGACTTTAATAAAAAAATTTCTTTCTTCAAACAATAATTTTGAATTATCTGTTTCCGCAACAACAAGACCACCTAGAGATGGAGAGATTGATGGAGTCCATTATCAATTTATCTCAGATGATAAATTTACATCCTTGGTAGATGAAAATGCTTTTATTGAATATGCACAAGTTCATAATCATAGATATGGAACATTAAAATCATTTATTGATAATAAATTTACTCAAGGGAAAAGTATTATCTTGGATATAGATGTGCAGGGATATATGCAAATAAAGAACTCTAATATCCCAAATTCATCTATATTTATACTTCCACCTAGCTTTAGGGAGCTTAAGAAGAGATTAGAAGACAGAAAGTCAGATACAAATGCAGCTATTAATAAAAGAATGGCTAATGCTCGTGCAGAGGTTCAATGCTATGGGGAATATGATTTCGTTATAGTAAATGATGATATTGAGAAAGCCATAAAGACCTTTGAGGATATAATATTCACAAAGAACTATGACTCAAATAAAAATTTAATTGAAAAGATTTTACAAGATATGTTGTCTTATTAGTGCTTAAAGAATTAGAATACCCCATCAGGAGATAAGTATGGCAAGAATTACAGTAGAAGATTGTTTAGAAAAAATACCAAGTAGATTTGATCTAATCATTATGGCATCAAAAAGAGCTAGGCAGCTTTCCACAACAAGCAGAGAGCCTATGGTTGAATGGGATAATGATAAGCCAACTTTGGTTGCGCTTAGAGAGATTGAAGAGGGTCTAATTGATAGAGAGACTCTTGATAGAACTCTTGAGGAAGATGTGCTCATGGATGGTTTTGCTGCTCCTGAAGAAGGTGAGGCTGATCCAGCTATTTAGTAAAACTAAAAGGGGCCAGATTTGACAGAACAAGCGCTCCCAAAAAAATCTTTAACTAATTTCACTGACGATGATTTGCTCTCGGTTCCTTCGTATCTTTTGGCACCTATCAAGGCTTATTTAAAAAGCGCTGAAATTAAAAAAATTCAAAGAGCCTACACTTTTGCGTTCATAGCTCATGATGGTCAAAAAAGAAAAGATGGTTCTGCTTATATCTCCCATCCAGTAGCTGTGGCAAAAATAGTTGCTGAACTTAAAATGGATCATGATTCAATTTGCGCAGCACTCATGCATGATGTTCTCGAGGATTGTGATGTCCAGAAAACCGTCTTAGAAAATAACTTTGGCAAAGATGTTGCCAATATAGTTGACGGTGTAAGTAAGCTAGGCAAGATTCATATGCAAAATAAAGCTGAGACCAATGCAAATAATTTTCAAAAAATGGCATTAGCTATGGCTAATGATGTTCGAGTAATTCTGGTGAAGCTTTGTGACAGGCTTCATAATATGAGAACCATTGACTTCATGCCTCGCCATAAGCAAATCATAAAATCTAAAGAGACATTAGAAATGTTTGCGCCTTTGGCCTTAAGAGTTGGCATGATTGATATTAAGAATGAACTTGAAGATAGAGCATTCAGATGTCTGCACCCCTTAAGAGCTGAGATGCTAGATTCTGCAATCCAAAAATCTAGCGGCGGAAGAAAAAAAATTATAGAAAAGGTTAGAAAAGAATTAAAAGCTAATTTAAAAAATAATGGTATTGATACCGCTGCAGTCAAGGGCAGAGAAAAAAATGCATTCAGCATTTATAATAAAATTAAAACAAAACATAAACCATTTTCAGAGATCCTAGATGTTTATGGCTTTAGAATACTCGTAGATACAGTTGATGAGTGCTACAGGGCGCTTGGGATAATTCATAACTATTATTCTCCAATAGATAATAGATTTAAAGACTATATTGCTATTCCAAAAATGAATGGTTATCAAGCCCTTCATACTGGGCTGCTTGCCCTAGACGCTTTCCCAATAGAGGTTCAAATTCAAACTAGAAGTATGTTTGATACTGCAAATAGAGGCATTGCTGCGCACTGGGGTTATAAGACATCTCAAGAGAGTAGCGGAACAGAATTAAGAGCAACAAAGTGGCTAACTGGTTTATTGGATTTATACAAAGAATCGAAAGACTCTTCAGAGTTTGTAGAATCAATAAAAACAGACTTGGAACCTGAGAGAGTATTTGTTTTTTCTCCAAAAGGACATATTTTTGGGCTAAAAATAGGCGCAACCCCAATAGATTTTGCATATGCAATCCATAGGGATCTTGGGGATACTATTGTTGGCTGCAAGGTAAATAGAAAAGAAGCTCCTATAAATGTTGAGCTTGAAAGTGGGCAAACTGTGGAAATCATAACTTCAAAAAATAATGTTGTTATAGATCCAGCTTGGCTTAATTTCATTGTAACCAGCAGAGCTAGAAGTGGCATTAGAGCAAGATTAAGAAATCAAAAGGTTTCATCGGCAAGAAAGGCTGGAAAAATAATGTTGGAAACTGAACTCAAGCGTTCGGGCATAAAATTATCTGATTATAAAGGAGCAACATTAAAAAGAGTTTTAGGCTCAATTGGAGTCCCATCATTAACAAAATTGATGACTGATCTTGGGCTTGGGAAAAAAACAGGAAATATTGTTGCTCAAAAGTTTTACGAAGGTCTTCAAATAAGAAAAAATTCAGGCGATCAGCAGATAAGCCCACTAAGATTAGCTAACAAAAAGATTGAAGGCGTGTCGGTTGTATTTGCAAAATGTTGCAGGCCAATTTTAGATGATGAAATCATTGCACATTCTGATACTGAAAGAGGGATAGTAATTCATCATAAAATATGCCAACAGGTTGTTCCTTTTCTTGCAAAAGATACTCGATACCAACCGGCTTTATGGGATGCTGAAACAAAAAAACATTTATATATTGCAAAACTTAAGGTAATTTCTGAAAATAAAGTTGGAGTTCTTTCTGATGTTTTATCTATTTTTACTAGAGAAGGTATAAACGTTGTATTCGTGAACACAAATGCAATAGATGCAACATTTGCAAATATTGAACTTGAGATTGAAATTAATGATACCAAGCATCTAAATATTTTAATTGATAAGGTTAATGCAAAGAAATTTGTTTCCGATTGTTCTAGGCAAATTAACGAAGGTTAAAAAAAGGAATATCTTCAATTAATTAATGTATTATGCTCAAATATTTGAGCACTTTTTTGGAGAATGCCATATGTCGAAGAAGATAAT
>JAQWXQ010000075.1 GCA_029254395.1 SAR86 cluster bacterium
GTACAAGAACTTCTCGTGAACCATTTGAGCTCATTTCAGAAACTAGACCAGCCTCTTCCATTGCCTCAATAAGTCTTGCGGCTCTGTTGTAGCCAATCCTTAATTTGCGCTGAACTGCAGATATAGATGCTCGTCTTGATTCAATAACAAAATTCACTGCTTCGTCATAGAGCTCATCAGAATCTTCAGCTGAGCTGCTTCCAGCTGATTCTGAGCCACTCCACCCAGGAATTGGCCCTGTCTCTTGGGCCTCATTAACAATACTTTCAATGTAGTCAGGCTCTGCTCTAGACTTCCAATCATTAACAACCCTATGAACCTCATCATCACCCACAAAGGCACCATGAACTCTTATAGGCACACCAACGCCTGGTGGTAAATAAAGCATGTCACCATAACCTAATAATTGCTCTGCTCCACCTTGATCAATAATAGTTCTGGAATCAATTTTTGATGAAACTTGAAAACCGATCCTTGTAGGTATGTTTGCTTTAATTAAACCAGTAATTACATCAACTGAAGGTCTTTGTGTAGCAAGAATTAAATGTATTCCTGCTGCCCTAGCCTTTTGAGCAATTCTCGCTATTAAATGCTCTACCTTTTTGCCTACTAACATCATCATGTCAGCGAATTCATCAACAACCACTACAATTGAAGGCAGTGTTTCAAGGTACTCCTCTTCGTTCTCATTAAGTGGGTTGAGTATTTGTTTTCCATTTTCAGCAGCTTCTTCAATTTTTTTATTAAAGCCAGCTAAATTCCTAACACCCATCATAGACATTAATTTGTACCTTCTATCCATTTCAACAACACACCACCTCAATCCATTAGATGCATCAGTCATATCTGTTATGACAGGGGTTAGTAAGTGAGGTATTCCATCATAAACAGATAGCTCAAGCATTTTTGGATCAATAAGTATCAATCGAACATCTTTAGGGTCTGATTTAAACAATAGACTTAAAAGCATTGCGTTTACACCAACAGATTTACCAGAACCAGTTGTACCTGCAACTAGCAAATGTGGCATTTTCGCCAAATCAACAACAACGGACTTACCGGCAATGTCATGACCAAGAGCTAATGTTAAATTTGATGAGGATGTTTTAAATGCATTAGATGAGAGAATTTCTGTAAGCCTAACCATCTTTCTGTTTGTATTTGGTATTTCAATACCAACAACAGACTTGCCTTCAATAACCTCCACAACTCTTACTGAGCTAACTGACAATGATCTTGCAATATCTTGTGCAATACCTGTAATTTTACTTGCTTTAGTTCCAGGTGCTGGCTGAATTTCAAATCTTGTTACAACCGGTCCAGGTAATACTGTTTCAACAACTGCCTCTATACCAAATTCATTTAGCTTCGTTTCAAGAAGAAGAGCAAGTTCGTTTAATTCATCTTTTGATAAAGACGATCCATCGTCAAGGGCTCTATCAAGAAGTTGAGTGCTCGGCATTTTTGTTTTTTTAGGGTCAACCTCTGGTTTGTCAATAGTGGTTTTAACTTCCTTAAGTTTAGTTTCTACTTCTATCTCTTTTTGCTTGGATGGTATTTCGTTTTTTTGTTTGCTATCTATAAGAATTTTTTTAGGCTTCGGTGCTTTTAAAGCTTCTACTTTCTTAATCTTTCTATTTTCTTTAAATTCAATTAGCTTTTCAGAAAGAAAGAGTTTTATTGAAGAAATAATTTTTATAAAAGTTTCTATTAAATGTTTTAAAAGTGTAAGTAAAGAGGAATAAGAAAGTAGCAAATACTTACCTATCAGCTGAAGAAAATTTAACCAGGAAAAATTGAAAGCGTTAGACGATGCAGGAACTAAAAAGAGTGTAAAAAATATCAATCCGCCAACAGTTCCAATATTTGAAGAGAGGCTTCCAAAGAGTAACTTACCAGTTGCTCCACCAGAAATACCTGTAAAGTAATATTCAAGAATAGATGAACAGCTTATTAATAATATTAAGGAGCTTGCAATTCTTACAATAACCTTAGATGTTGAATTGTACTTATCTTTATCAAAAATAATTTGAGCTGACCATATGCACCCTATAAGCAAAAGCAAGTAAGAAGAATATCCAATAAGAGTGAAGAGAAAATCCGAAATATTAGCTCCAAGTGGCCCACCAAGATTTGTGATTAAGACTGAAGAGTTTTTGTTAAAAAAACCTGAGTCTGCTGTATTGTAAGAAACCAGTGCAACTAAAATATATATTGATAAGCCAATTAAAAAATAACTGAAAAAGTTAATTATTGTTTTTTTTATATATGGAGAAAGCATATTTTAGTTTATAGCCTTGATTTTTTATAAATTATAACTATTTATGAATAACATTTAATTAATATTCAACTATAATTCAATCATGTCAACAAATCATAACAAATTAATCATATTAGGTTCAGGTCCAGCGGGCTACTCTGCTGGTATTTATGCTGCTAGAGCAGGATTAGAACCAGTGCTTATAAGCGGAGCACAGGAAGGCGGCCAATTAACAACTACTACTGATGTAGAAAATTGGCCTGGTGATAGCAATGACCTTCAGGGCCCAGATTTAATGATAAGAATGAAAGAGCATGCTCTTAAATTTGATGTAAAAATGATAAATGATCATATAAATTC
>JAQWXQ010000020.1 GCA_029254395.1 SAR86 cluster bacterium
TCTAATTTATTATATTGCTGAGCCAGAGCAACTTTTGTTCCAACCCCATCAGTACATGCAACTAAAACCGGATTTTGGAAATCGTTATTTAATCTATACATTCCAGCAAAACCACCGATACCACCTAAAACATCTTTTCCTTGAGTTAGTGCAACATCACCTTTAATAAGCTCAATTAAATTATTTCCAGCAGTGATATCTACTCCAGCAGATTTATAAGGATCATTATCTATATTTTCTTTTGTCATTTAGAATACCTATTGTGATGAATTATTTTAGCAACAATATCAATTATATATTTCTTTTAATAATTATCTTTTCTAATCTCTCCTTTGGAAAGGAGTTTGATCAACTTTTTAAAATAAATCATAAAATTGAGAGCGGACAAAATATAGATACCTCTTTGAATAGGTCATTTGATGACATGATTTATAGGCTGAGCGGCTCTACAAAACCATCAAATGTATGGAAAATAATTAATGCTGGTAATGCTCGAAAAGACTTTATTACAAAATACTCCATAAAAAATATTAGCGGTACTTCATATATTTTTACAGAATTTAATCAGACTTTGCTAGAGCAGACTTTCTTTGATCTAAATATACCAATTATTGGTAAATCTAGACCAGTTTATATGATTATGCTTGAAGTTGATGATGGCTTAAATAGCCCTTATTTCATTTCAGAAACCTCATCAAAAAATTTAGATAGACTACTGCAAAGCCAAATAAGTGAGCTCGCCTCCAAAAGAGGAGTGTTTATTGTACTGCCATCATTCGATCTAAAAGATAGCGAAAATATTCTCTCATATAATTATCTTGTTGAGCCAGAAAAGTATCTTGAATCTAAATATGATTATGATCAATTAATAAGTATTAAAGTTATAAAAACAGGTATCAATGAGTGGAAGGTGGCTGGAGGTCTAGAGGCAATGCTTGGATCAAAAAATTTTAATAGAGATTTTCTAAATGTATTTTTTAATATGCTTGATAGAGAAGTTTCAACTTCATTAAATCTTAAAACTATTTCTTATGAATCTAATAATAATTTTAGTCTCAAGATTGCAAATATTAATAGCGTAAATGACTATGAAAAAATAAAGGATCTGCTTTTTGGAATCATTGGTTTAAACAATATAAAGATTAATAAGTTTTCAAACAATACTCTATTTTGTGAGATAAATTTTTACGGAAAGTTAGGATCTTTATTGCAAGAGATTGATGAAAATTCTTACCTAAATTTGTTAAATACTAGTGATTTAGAGGAAGATATTTCTATAGAATATAAATTATGAGCAGATACTTTATATTTATTCCAAATTTCCTATCCATTATAAGGATAGGCTTGGTATATCCAATTTTAAATAATATAAATAATGCTGATTACTTAGAAAGCTTAATATTTTTTGCCATAGCCTCCATAACTGATGCGTTGGATGGATTTCTAGCACGAAAAATGTCCTGGCAAACAGACTTGGGTAAAATTTTAGATCCTGTGGCAGACAAACTGCTTTTATCTGGTTCAATTTTTATTTTATGGATAAATGACCTTTTACCTTTTTATGTATTCTCTATCTTATTGGCTAGGGACGTAATAATTCTTTTGGGCGCATCAGTTCATATGACAATACTAGAAACTGGAACACCTTTGCCAAATTTTGCTGGAAAAATAACAACGGTCTTGCAAGTAATCTATATTATATTAATTCTTGTATTTAAAAGCCTATCATTTGATTTTAACCTTGAATGGTTTGGACTAATTGTCTCTACTTTTACTCTTATTAGTTTATATATTTATGCCAGGTCATGGTTCAAAGCCCTTAAAAAAAATCATGATGACTAATCCAAAACAATTAACTTTTCCATGGGAGAAGACTTTCAAATCATCCTTTGATGGTTTTTTTTGCGATAACAAAAATACTGACTTGGTAAATAATTTGAGGCTAATTGAGGGTGATGATATTTTTATATATGGGCCGTCTAATATTGGAAAAACTTATCTATTACAGGCACTAGCAAGTTTTTATAGTGATTTAAATAAATCCTCTTTATATATTCCGCTTTCAGATATTAAAAATTATGATACCAATATTATAGACGGTACACATGAGGCAGATTTAGTATGTGTTGATAGTGTTGACGAGATAGCCGGGATAATGGACTGGGAGGTAGCCTTATTTAATCTAATTAACAATGCATCACTCACTAATTGCAGGTTAGTATTTTCAGCTTCAATTAATGTTGGAACGCCTAATTTTTCACTGCCTGATCTTGATTCAAGAATTAGAAAATTAGATTCATATGAAATGTTTTCAGTTCAGGACAGCAACCTCAATCGTGCCCTAATGCATATTGCACATTCTAGGTCAATTAATCTTGGTGAGAGAGAGGCTAATTATTTACTTTCTTACACAAAGAGAAATCTGTCTGACCTAGTCGGAATTATCGAGAGGCTTGATAGCCTCTCGATGGAGCTTAAAAGAAAAATAACGATTCCTTTAATTAAAGATTCTCTATAGCATCACATTCAAAACAATAAGCCATGATACTTTCATCTTCCAGGCTAATAATTTTTGAATACTTAGATGTCTTATCTAATAGGATTTTTATGCTTGGATCAACCTTAACTTGGTAGTCAATATTTTCAAGAACCTCTTGTAAAAATGCATCTAAAGGATCTAATTCTTTTCTGTATGTTTTAACTGAATAATCCTCAATATCTGCCATGTCAGCTGCAGATGACAAAGCGTCTTCTAGGTCACCCATTTTATCAACAAGACCTAATTCAAGCGCCTTAACTCCTGACCAAATTCTTCCACCCGCTATAGGAAGAACATCAACGTAAGCCATGTCTCTGTTTTCTGCTACTTTGGTTACAAACTTTTTGTATATGTTATCAATATTTGATTGGATTATATTTTTTACATAGTCTGGCATAGCTTCTCTTTCATCCCATTCACCAGCTTTTGTTGAACTTACACCATCTACTGATATGCCTGCCCAATCGTATAAACCATCCATAGTAGGGATAATTCCATATACACCAATTGAACCAGTCAGAGTATTCTCTTCAGCCCATATTTCATCAGAGTTAGTCGTCACCCACACCCCACCAGATGCTGCTACGTCTCCCATTGAAGTCACCACTGGTCTGCCAGAATCCTTGAATTCTTTTAATGCATTTGTAATCAGTTCACTAGCCCAAACATCTCCACCAGGGCTATTAACTCTTAAAACCATTGCTTTAATATCTTCATCTTTAGTTGCAGACTGAATATTTTTAACAATAGTATCTGAGCCAGCAATACCATATGCTGCTTCTCCAGTCATGATTGCTCCTTCAATATTAACAACCGCAATCTTATTAGACGATTCACTTGCATCAGCTTCAATAGTATCTAGATAGTCATATATGGATATGCTGTCTGGAAATGCATACATATCATCTTCTTCGTTAGGGAATTGCTCAAACATGTAATTTCTAATTTCTTCTCTTGTAACCACTTTATCAACTAAACCTAAATTTAGCGCAACCTCAGCCGTTTCTGGGTTCTCAGTAAACAACACATGAGCATTATCACCATAGTTTTGAATAGTACCCTTTGGTAATTTTCTGCCTGATTCCATCATAGACGTCATTTTTTCCCACATAGGCTCTGCGAATGCATTCCATGCAATCTTGTCATTTTCACTCATAGAATCTCGAGTGTATGGTTCAGGACCAGATTTAAAGTCCCCAGCAGTAAAAACGTTATAGTTTAATTTTATATTTTCATATAAATCAACGTAGTACTCTCTTTTCCTTGAAAAACCAAATGCTTCTACTCCTCCATACTCATTCACCAATACCTCATTAGCTTGTGAGCTTATAAGGTAGGCGTTATTTCCATAGCCCTCGGCATATGCAATCACTCTTTTTCCACTATCTTTAACATTTTTAACTGCTTCAGCAATCTTAAATGCAGAAGCCCAATACATACCAAGCTGAGAAACATTTACATACACAGCACTTAAATCATCGTCAGTTGCAGCTGCATTGAGGACATCCAAAAGGTCTTGTAATTCATATTGTTCAGCATTAGAACCGCCATTTAACAAACCTTCAATTGAAACGTTGTTAGAACCAACCACCTCAGTATCTACAACCACTCCAATTGGTTTAAACCATAAGACCTTATTTTCTGCTGTAACCTCTTCAGATTCTCCAAAAGAGGCAAATATACCACCTATAAATGAGAAAGTTATTGCTATCAAGACTATAGCAGTCACACCATTTACAAGTATTTTCCTTGTCATAGCTAAAAAACTATCAGCCTGTTTCCATATTGAATTTGATTTGCTCATTTATAACTCCATAAAAATTGTGGATAAATGATAAGGTAAGAGATTTTAAATGTAAAGGTTACTTTACAAAATTAATTTTCTTAGGACCAAACAAGCAATGAATAAAAAGATATATTATAAGAATTAGCTCAACCACATCTATATAAAATAATGTCATTCCAAAAACTCTTAAAGAAACAAATAGAAAATATATCAACAATATAAAACAAAAAACTTGATAGGATTTTGCTGAATTTATTGCCGCTCTAGCTATAAATATTATTATCGGCATAGACCAAATGATAAATGTAAGAAGAGTAATTCTTCCTGTCATGTATATTAAAAACTTGGTAATAATCAACAAAAAAGATAAGCAGATTGTTATATTTTTATAACTATTTAAAGAAAGATTCATTTTGTCATCTTTAGAATTTGATTAGCCAATCTAGATCCTGATTTTTTTGCTATTTGATACTCATGAGGTGTTAGTTCTGAGCTAGAATTAAAACTCTCAACATGTGATGGTCCATAAGGTGTTCCACCGGATTTAGTATCGTTAAGCTCATTGAAGGAGTAGGGGGTTCCTTGAATTATCATTCCATGATGTAGCATAAATGTTATTAAATTATACAAAGTTATTTCTTGGCCTCCGTGCATTGAACCTGTGGATGTGAATGCAAGCCCAGGCTTATCAACAAGTTGATTTGTTGCCCAAATATCCCCAGTAGAATCCAAAAAGTATTTTAAAGACGATGCCATCGAGCCAAATCTTGTTGGAGATCCAATAGCCAACCCCGAGCATTCAATGAGATCCTCTTTGGTGCAATAAATTTCATTTTCCATTGGGACAGATGGCTCTGTTTTTTCAATATTAGATGAAACTCTTGGAACGGTTCTTATTTTTACACTCATACCAAATTCTTCCGCACCATCCGCTATTGCGTGTGCTAGTTTTTTAGTAGAGCCAGAAGTGGAATAAAACAATATTAATAAAAATCTCTTATCCATATATATAACTTTAGTTTAAAATGTTGTGTATGAAAAAATTAATTATATCTTCATTATGTATATTGTGTTTAATTGGATGTCAGAAAAATGATATCGAAGTTCACAATGGAAACAATACATCATTGTCTAAACTTAACGAATCATGGTTAGTGATTAATTACTGGGCTGATTGGTGCCCACCATGCCTTAAGGAAATGCCAGAACTGGTCGACTTTGCAAATCAAAATACAGACATAAACGTTTATGCCTTCAATTTTGACCAGCTTGAAATTGAAGACTTAGAGCCACAAATAAAAAGATTTGGTGTTGATATACCATCTATGATCTCTAATCCTGGCGACATTTGGGGCATGGAATCGCCACAAACACTCCCAGCTACATATTTTATTAACACAGAAGGTGTTGTTGTTAAGTCGTTGTTCAAACCACAAACAGCTGAAACCTTAAATGCAATTCTTTCTGAAGTTAGAAATTAGAAATCGTTTTAATAATATTTTTATTTAAGAATAATTCAGGATTAACTCTTTCCTTGTTTAGATAAACAGTCCAATGAAGATGAGGTCCAGTAACTCTTCCTGTTGATCCAACTAAACCTATTTCTTGACCTTTATTTATTATCATACCCTCTTCAACAAGAATCTCGCTCATATGGCTATAGGAAGTTAGTAGACCCATGCCATGATCAAGTAATGCATATTTACCACCATAGAAAAAATTACCAATAAGAATTACCTTCCCGTTGGATGGTGAAAAAATAGAAGTTCCCTGTGGTGCCGCAATATCAAGGGCCATATGAGGCGATCTAGGGATATTATTTATAAATCTTTTCTTCCCAAATCTGCTTGAAATAATACCGTCTACAGGTAAGTTAAAGTCTAGATCTGTTAAAGACTTATGAGAATATAAAGCAATATTTTTTTTGATTAAAAGAGCCTCTTCCGTTGCTCTTGCGGCATTCTCTTTGCTCAACATGACCTTGGATGAATCAGCTATATTGATTCTAGATTCACCATAATCTTTTGGGAGTAAAGTAATTTTATTATTTCCAATACTTATAATTTTTTCTTGAAGAGAATAGGGCATGCCAATAATTGCATATCTGATTTCATCATATTCTGTATAGAAAATTTGCTTATTACTAAAATCCATTTTAGACAAAGGAGAGATAATAATTTCACCCGATATGCCACTAATTTTATTTTCTGCAAAAATTGAATAACTAAATGAAATGCAAATTAGAAAAAATATTTTTTTAATCATCTTCAATTTCTTGAATTTTTAATTTAGCTGAGCCCTTCCCAAATCTTGCAAGAACCTCTTCACCTAGTTTTACTTTTGTACTAGTTTTTACTGCTTCACCATCTTTATTCTGAATAATTGAATACCCTCTATCTAATATTGCCAAAGGATTGAGTATTTGAAGGTTTTTTTGAACTTGATCAACTCTATATTTTTTTGAAACAGAAACATTTTTCATATTTGCAAGTAGAGTTTGATAGTGAGAGTTGGTTTTTTCTAATAGTTTTTTTATAAGGTTTGTAGGGTTTCTTTCTTGCAGAACCTTTGTTAAAAATTTAAGATCTTGAGCGCTTTTATAAACATTATTCTTTAGAGACCTCTGCATTTGTAGCTCTAAATTATCAATTTTTTGTATTTTTTCTCTTAGAATAGAAACTGGGTTCTTAAGATTTGCCTTAAGAAGCTCAAGAGTTTTCTTTTTTTTCTCAATCAATTTTCCATGCCTTGAGATAAATTCATCCTGGATGTTGTTTAATATATCACCCAGCCTAAAATAATTTTCAGTTACTATTTCGGCTGCAGCAGTTGGAGTAGGCGCTCTCATATCCGCTACAAAGTCAGTGATTGTAAAATCAATCTCATGACCAACTCCAGAAATGACTGGAATCTCAAAGTCATATATAGCCCTTGCCAAACCCTCGTTATTAAAACACCATAAATCTTCAATAGATCCGCCGCCTCGAGTAATTATCACAGCATCAACATTATTAATATTTGATGCATTAAATTTTTGAATTCTTTTTAGCGCGTTAATAATTGTTTCTGAAGCAGAATCCCCTTGAACCACTGCCTCACTTATAGAAATATTAGCAAAAGGACACCTTCTTTTAAGTGAGGAAAGAATATCCTGAAAGGCAGCAGTTGATGAAGAGGTAACGATACAAATATGTTTTGGGAATCTTGGAAAAGCCCTCTTTTTTGTCAAATCGAACAAGCCTTCGGCATCTAATTTGCTTTTAAGTATTTCAAATTGTTGCATCAAGTCGCCAGCTCCGGCAAGACGCATTGATTTTGCTATTAATTGATAATCACCTCTTGCAGCATAAATGCTTACCTGACCAGTCAGTATGCATTTATCTCCATTTTTGGGAGAAAACTTGAGCCTTGAGTTTGCGTTTCTAAACATTGCACATCGAATTGAACCACTTTCATCTTTTAAGGAGAAGTAAATATGACCAGATGAAGGTTGCGAGAGATTGGATATTTCTCCCAGTACAGAAACGTTATTAAAGTTATGTTCTAGGAGTCTTTTTGCAGCATTATTTAATTCACTTACTGAGATAATTTCATTATTCTGTTCTACAATGCTTTGATCCATTTAACGATTATACTTTATGCCTTTCAATATTCATCGAGCTAATTACTTTTTATTGCTTGCATTAGGGGCAACTTTAATTGGCTTTGCTCCTATTTTTGTAAAATGGAGCGACCTATCACCCTCGTGGATACTTTTTTATAGAATGCTTTTAACACTTCCTTTTCTCGTGCTTTTAAATTTATTTATCAACAAAAGGTTTTCATTTAAGGTGCAAAACAAATCTACGATTTTATATACTGCAGTAGCTTCAGCTGGTTTTACAATTGATTTGATTTTATGGCATTGGAGCATGGGAATAACCTCAATTTCTAATGCAACAATTATTATTAATTCTGCACCAATTTTTGTTGCATTGCTTACATTTTTTATTTTTAAACAGCACTTAAAAAAACAATTCTTAATATCTTTTTCAATTACTTATATAGGTATAGCAGGGCTAGTATTTTTTTCTAATAATTATATTAATGGGAAAATTGTTGGAGATCTAATGTGCTTACTTGCAGCATTTTTTTACGCCATTTATCTGCTTGTTATATCCAGACTTGGTAAAGAAAGCGCGCTAACTATTATTTTTTATACAACTATGTTTTGTTGTTTATTTTCTTTACCATTTGCCTTTTTTGAGTCTGGCTTATCAATACCAGTATCAAAATTTGAGTGGCTTAATTTGTTATTGCTTGCTTTATTGTGTCAATTTGGTGGCCAATTTTTAATAACATATGGCATATCTAATATTTCAGCTTCCGATGGGTCAATAGGGCTTTTACTTCAACCACTAACTGCTACGGTTTTAGCTGCATATATTTTTAATGAATTAATAAATACTTCACAGTTAGTGTTTATTTTTATTGCTCTGTTTGGCATATATTTGGCAAGACTAAATATTGCTACAAAGTGACTTGTATAAAGCCTAATCAAAAAAAATTAGATCATAAAAAAACAATAGACAAAATAAATAAGGTTTCTATAATGCTCTATAGTTTATGACTATTTGTAAAAAAGTTATGAACAAAGTGGGGTGATTAGCTCAGTTTGGTAGAGCATCTCGTTTACACCGAGAGGGTCGGCAGTTCGAACCTGTCATCACCCACCATTTGAGTTGAATTTTATTTATAAATATATATTATTCACTCAACTAAGTGGTCCGGTAGTTAAACGGTTATAATTCCGCCCTGTCACGGCGGTGTTCGGGGTTCGATTCCCCGTCGGACCGCCATTTTTAATATGAATATAATAATATTAAGTCTTCTAATTCTAAGCTACTCTTTAGTTCTTGGAATCATATTTGCTCAAGTTTTACTGACAGCACCAGTTGTATTTAAGGTGCTTGATGACGAGAGCGCATCAAAGTTTTTAAGAAAAATATTCCCAAGATACTATTTATTGATCTTGCTAATTTCTTTAATTTCAAGTCTGATATCTTTTTTGTGGTTTGAGCCATTTGACCTCTACATGGCTTTATCAATTTCAATCTTAGCCTTTATTGGCTATGCGATTATCCCTATTACTAATTTTGCTCGAGACAGGGGATGGGATAATTTATTTAAATGGATGCATAACTTGAGTGTTGCTAATACTATTATCATTCTTCTCATATCTCTTACACAGCTCGTAAGGATAATAAATTCATAAGCTCAAGCTTGAATTTTCCCAATTAATACTTAATTACTTTATATACCTAAGGAAATAAATATGGCTAAAACAAAAACTAGAATATTTCAGACTGAGACAAAGCAGCTTTTAAAGCTGATGATTCACTCCCTATACTCTAATAAAGAAATTTTCATTAGAGAACTTGTATCAAATGCATCAGATGCTCTTGATAAATTGCGATTCGAATCAGTTGGCGACGAGAAGCTTTCCTCGTTCAACAAGAATCTTAAAATCGATATAACAATCGATACAAATGATAATAAAATTATTATTTCAGACAATGGTATTGGTATGAATGAGGAGGAGGTCGTTAGTAATATTGGAACTATAGCCAGGTCTGGAACAGCAAATTTCCTTGAGAATATAAGTGGTGACAAGCGCAAAGACTCTAACTTAATAGGTCAATTTGGTGTTGGTTTCTACTCAGTTTTTATGGTTGCAGACAAAGTTCAGGTTTGTTCAAAATCTGCTCATGAGCAATCTGATATAGGAGTTATGTGGGAAAGCACAGGTGAAGAAAAATACAAGCTCAAAGAAATTGAAAAATCATCTAATGGTACCGATATAATTATTTACTTAAATGAGGAGTCAAAAGAATTCTCAGAACCAGGAAGAGTGAAGTTTTTACTAGAGAAGTATTCACAATATATAAACTTTCCACTAAATATAATCGATGGCGAAGGAGAGTCGCAGCGTGTGAATGAGGCTGAAGCGCTATGGCTTAAACCTAAAAGATCTATCAAAGAACAAGAATATAAAGATTTTTATAAATTCATTTCTTTTGACCAAGATGAGCCTTTGATGTGGGTTCACAATAAAGTTGAGGGTAAGAATGAGTACTCGAACCTTTTATATATACCTAAAAAGCCTCCCTATGATTTATGGAATAGAGAGTCACCTAGGGGAGTTAAGCTTTATATACAAAGAGTCTTCATAATGGATGATGCAAGCCACTTTCTTCCACTTTATTTAAGATTTGTCAGAGGTATTATTGATACAAGTGATCTTCCTTTAAATGTTTCTCGTGAAATACTACAAGATCATGTCTTGGTAGATACCATTAGAAAAGGTATTACAAAAAGATTGCTTGATAGCTTGAAGAAATTAAAAACAGATGATTTTGAGAATTATCAGAATTTTTGGAAAGAGTATGGTTTAGTGCTTAAGGAAGGCCCTGCTGAAGATTTAGAAAACAAAGAATTAGTATCTAGCTTGATGTTATTTTCTTCTACTGAAAATAGTAATCCAAGTCCAGATCAAACATTAGATTCCTATCTAGAAAGAGCTTCTGATGATCAAGATAAGATTTATTATTGTGTTGCAGATACATTTGAAGCGGCAATGAACTCACCTCACATAGAAGGTCTCAAAAATGAAAATAAAGAGGTCCTTCTTTTAACAGACAGAATAGATGAGTGGCTTATGGCCACACTAATGGAGTACAAAGGCAAAGAGTTAGTGAATGTTGCTAAGGACATTCAGGAAGTTGACTCTAAGCCTGAAATATCAGAATCTGACCAAGATTTTATAGGAAAAATTCAAAAGCAACTTGAGGATAGAGTTTCCGATGTTGCAATTAGCTCAAGGCTTGTTGACTCAGCATCTTGCTTAAGACTACCAAACAATGAACCAGGTGCACAGTTAAGAAAAATTCTTGAAGCATCCGGCCAAGATCTTGGTGAGTACAAACCTATATTTGAAATTAACCTAAAGCATAAACTTTCAAAGAGGCTGAAGGATTTAAAAGGCAAACAATTTAATTTGTTTGTAGATTTTCTATATGACTATGCGGTTATAGCAGAGGGCGGATCTCCAAAAGATCCAGCTAAGTATTTAAGGCAGCTTGATAAATATTTATCATAATGGATTTAGATAATCAGAGCATCGCAGTTCTCGGAGGAGGGAGTTTTGGAACTGTTATAGCTAATATTGCAGCATCTAATGGAAATAAAGTTTCTTTATGGGTAAGAGATTCCGAACAAGCTTTAAGAATTAATTCAGAAGGTGCAAATACTTCATATCACCCAGAGTTAAAGTTATCAGAAAATATAAATGCATCTGATAATCTTGAGAGTGTAGTAAAAAATGCATCTATCATTTTTATTGCAACTCCAAGCTCAATATTTGAAGCAATTGTAATAAGAATAAAACCATTAATTTCAGATAATACAAAGATCATTTCCTGTACAAAGGGTATAAAAAATGATCCCTTTAAAACAATGACTGATTTGATTAGCGAACATCTTTGTTTTAACAACTCAAATAGCGTTGGTGTGTTAAGTGGTCCAAATCTTGCTAAAGAAATAGCTGAAAAGAAAGTTTCAGGCACCGTCATTGCAAGTAAGGACATTGATTTACTTGAGTGCACAAAAAAAATCCTCTCTTCAGATACTTTTAAGATATATTCAAGCTCTGATATTTACGGTGTAGAGCTTGCTGGCGCATTGAAGAATATTTATGCAATTATATGCGGTATTGCAGATTCACTTGGCGTCGGCGAGAACGCCTTAGGGCTAATCTTAACAAGAAGCATGGCAGAAATGAGCAGATTTGCTGTTGCCAAAGGCGCTAATCCAATTACATTTTTGGGACTAGCCGGTATGGGGGATCTTGTTGCTACTTGCACATCATCTCTTTCAAGAAATTTTCAACTGGGAGTGAGTCTTGGTAATGGGTTAAAGCTTAATCAAGCAAAAGAAACAGTTGGCCAAGTTGCTGAGGGGGCTAGAACGTTAGATGTTGTTAGGTATGAATCACTTCGTTTAAAAATAAATATGCCGCTTGTAGACTCTTTGTATGAAATTATTCATAACGGTGGTAACCCTAAGATTTTAATTGACGATTTGGTTAATAATTCTAATGAAATTGATGTAGAATTTGTTAACAAGGAAAACATATGAAAAATATAGACAGAGAAGAAATTTTAAATACAAGTAAATGGATTAGATTCCTATTTATGCTTGGTTATGCATTCGCAATTAATTTTGTAATATCTATTTCAATTGGCCTAGCATTTATTCAGTTCTTATTTTTTTTATTTACCTCAAAACCAAATACCGCGATAGCTAATTTTAATACTCATTTAATAGAATTTGTTAATGACACATTGGCATTTCTCCTGTTCACAACAGAAGAAAAACCTTTCCCATTTAAAAAGGAAGATGAAGAAGTTGTATCAGATAATGAAATAATTGAAGCAGAGATTGAAGAGTCAGATCATATTGAGCCTTCCGAGAGCGGCGAAACTAATAGTTAAACTTTAGTTGCTTTAATAGCTGATTGAAGAGTCTGTAATATCAATGTATTTATTGTCATAGGGCCAACACCTCCGGGAACGGGCGTGAATGCTGAAGCTATTTCCTCTACTCCATCAAGGTCAATATCACCACATTTATCAGGATGGTAGCCAGCATCAATAACTATACAATCATTTTTTATCCAATTTTTTTGAATAAATTTTGGTATTCCTACAGCCCCGACTATTAGATCTGCTTCGCTGATAATTGATTCAATATTTCTAGTCCTTGAATGGCAAATAGTCACTGTTGCATTTTTATTTAGCAACATCATTGCCATTGGCTTTCCTAAAATAGGGCTTCTTCCAACAACAACAGCATTAAGCCCCTCAACATCTAAATTATAGCTATCAATTAATCGAATTATGCCAGCTGGTGTGCAAGAGCCATAAGCGTCTAGGCCCATTGCCATATTTCCAAATCCAAGACATGTCACACCATCAACATCTTTTTCTAAAGAAATTTTATCAAAACAAGCTCTCTCATCTATATGGCTTGGAACAGGGTGTTGAAGTAATATTCCATGTATATTTTTATCACGATTGAGGATGTCAATTTGATTGATTAACTCTTCAGTAGTTATATTGTCTTCTAGCTCCACTGCAATAGATTTCATACCAACTCTGGCACAAGTATTTCTCTTCATTTTTACATAAGTCTCTGAGGCTGGATCATTTCCAACCAGAATAGTTGCAAGAGTTGGAAAAACTCCTTTACCTATAAGGTTTTGAACTTGTTTTTTTATATCAACTTCTGAATCTGATGCCAGTTTTTTGCCATCAAGTAATATTGCACTCATAAAAATATTATCGCATTTTTAAATATTTATTCACATCATCATTGCTTATTTATTATATAAACTTTAATATTTGCACCCACGGGGTATAGCGCAGTCTGGTAGCGCACTCGCTTTGGGAGCGAGTGGTCGTAAGTTCGAATCTTACTACCCCGACCAAATGCGCCTGTAGCTCAGCTGGATAGAGCAACTGCCTTCTAAGCAGTGGGTCAGGAGTTCGAATCTCTTCAGGCGCGCCATTTTTTATATATAATACAATCATGTATAAAGTTGCTGCACTATATAAGTTTCAATCGATTAGTAATCCTAAAGAAATACAATCATTAATTAGAGACTCTTTAAATAAACTTAATATTACTGGAACAATTCTTGTTGGATCTGAAGGTCTTAATGGCACAATTTCTGGAGAACCTCAAAATATTACTAATGCTATAACTTTTTTAAAATCAATTAATGGTTTTTCTTCATTAGATATTAAATATTCTTCGTCTAAAAAAAATCCCTTTATTAGACTTAAAGTTAAGCTAAAAAAAGA
>JAQWXQ010000133.1 GCA_029254395.1 SAR86 cluster bacterium
ATAATGCCAGGAAAAGTAAATCCAGTTATACCAGAGGCAGTCGCCATGGCTTGTGCTGATGTTATCGGTAACGATACAACTATCACCATTGCAGGACAAAGTGGTAATTTTCAATTAAATGTTATGCTTCCGGTGGTTGCATACAATTTGCTTAAAAGCATTACTTTAATGGCAAACTCAATGCCGCTACTTGCAAACAAAGCAATAAAAACATTTAAAGTAAACACAACAAATATTGAAGAATCTTTATCAAAAAATCCTATTTTAGTAACTGCATTAAATAGAAAAATTGGCTACGTAAAAGCAGCTGCAGTAGCTAAAAAAGCTTACAAAGAAAAAAGGTCTATTATTGATGTCGCGCATGAGGAAACAGGCATTAGTTTAAACGAACTTGCTAAATTACTAGACCCATCAAAATTAACCAAAGGCGGTATAAATTAAATGACAAACTTATGTGATCTATCCTGCGAAGCCTGCAGAGCTGACGCTCCAACGGTAAGCCCTGATGACCAAGAGGTTTTACTAAACGACATAGATGGGTGGTCAATTAATACGAATCCTTGCGACATGCTTGTAAAAAAGTTTAACTTTGATGATTACGAAAGTGCTTTATCTTTTACTAATGCTGTAGCAGAGATGGCTGAAGACGAAGGTCATCACCCCAAGCTTATTCTTGAATGGGGATTAGTTTATGTTAGTTGGTGGTCTCATAAAATCAATGGATTACATAAGAATGATTTTATATGTGCTTCAAAAACAGACTTGCTATACAAGTCATAATTTTTTATTACTCAATAATTCATATTTCTAGGAGCACTTAAGCAATGAATCAAAACGAAAAACCATATCAATCTCTTGCCTGGATTGCCACAGGAATACTAATCATAGCCGCATCACTTGCTAGTTTTGTTCCCGAATTGGAATACCATCATTGGGCATTTATTTCTGCAAACACCATTTGGATAGTTGTTGGTCTTTTATGGAAAGAACAGACCGTTGTTGTTTTAAATACTGGGTTAACACTTATTTATATTCTCGGCTTAATTATTTAACTATTTAAATTAGTAAGGATTTTTTTTTCTCTTTAGTCTTGTTATAATCCGACATGGACAAAGTAAAATTAAAAGCTCTCACGTTCGATGATGTTCTTCTTCTTCCAAGGTTTAGCGACTTTATACCCAGCGAAGCATCAACTCAAACAAAACTAACAAAAAAAATATCTCTAAAGATTCCTCTTATTTCTGCAGCGATGGATACTGTTACAGAATCTAGAATGGCAATTGCATTAGCTGAGGCTGGTGGAATAGGAATTATTCATAAAAATAATGAAATATCCGAACAAGCTAATCAAGTTAGAGCTGTAAAGAAATACGAAAGCGGAGTTGTTAGAGATCCCATTACAATAGAATCTAGTAAATCAATTAGTGAATTACAACAGCTCACTACTGAGCTTAAAATTTCTGGAATGCCAGTTGTTGATGATGGTCAGCTAAAAGGAATTGTAACCAGTAGAGATTTTAGATATGCAGATAACATGGAAGATCCTGTATCTTCAATTATGACGCCCTTTGATAAGTTGGTAACAGTCAAAGAGGGCACATCTCAGGATTCTGTTAAAAAGATGATGTATGAAAACAGAATAGAGAAAATACTAGTAATTGATGACAATGATGCTCTAAGCGGTCTGGTCACGATGAAAGACATTGAAAAATCAGCTGAACATCCTGATGCGACAAAAGATTCCTCTGGAAGATTAATGGTAGGAGCTGCGCTTGGTACTGGCTCTGATACTCTTGATCGAGCAAAAGCATTACATGAGGTTGGGGTTGATGTATTTGTAATCGATAGCGCTCATGGACACTCAAAAAATGTTTTAGATACGATTAAGCTTGTAAGAAAGCATTTTCCTAGTGTTGAGATCATTGGTGGCAATGTAGCAACACCAGAAGGCGCAATAGCAATTGTTGATGCAGGCGCTGACGCCATTAAAGTAGGGATGGGCCCAGGTTCTATATGCACAACAAGAATTATTGCTGGAATTGGAGTTCCTCAAATTACAGCCATTATGACCATTCGTGAAGCTTTGGTGGGTAAGGGAGTTAGTATTATTGCAGATGGTGGTATTAGGTTCTCTGGAGATATAGCCAAAGCAATTGCTGCAGGCGCAGATTCTGTAATGATGGGTGGCTTGCTTGCTGGTACAGAAGAAGCTCCAGGGGAAGTGGAACTATTCCAAGGAAGAAGTTTTAAAACATATAGAGGTATGGGCTCTATTGGAGCAATGACCGATAGGAAAGAAGCATCAAATAGATATCTCCAAGACGATGTTGATCCAGAAAAGC
>JAQWXQ010000129.1 GCA_029254395.1 SAR86 cluster bacterium
TAAAAGATAATTCAATCGAAGAGCTTAGCCAAACTATAGGAAAGCTGGAAGATCAAATGTATGTTTACGCTAAAGATATGGAATTCGAAAAAGCTGCTTGGTGTAGAGATAAGATGAAATACCTTAAAGGAAAGATGATCGATATGTAGGATTCTTGCAAGAGTATGCAATCATTAGCTTGTAATAGTCTTCTACACGATGAACATAATCAATAGTTTGATGTCCTCTTTTGTAACCATTTACATCTTTTAAATTTACATCTTCTCCAGATAAATTATCTAAAATATCTACAAAATCCTGCCATACCATTTCATTAGGTTCTTTGTTAATTCCACGAGCGATATTGATAATATTAGTTGGACCTAGGTTATAGCTTGCAAGAGAGATAGCTAGTTGATCGCTAGATGATTTACCAAAAATATTTTTTTCAATCATAGTAGCTATATATTTTGAACCACCATTGATGCTTTGTTCTGGATCCAGTCTATTTTTTACTCCAACAATGGCAGCTGTTTCAAGAGTTACCATCATCATGCCTCTCACGCCCATATTAGATTTAGCTTTGGGATCCCATTGAGATTCTTGAAATGAAATTGCAGCAAGCAACTCCCACTCTAGGTTATTTTCTTCACCTGCTTTTTTAAATAAATCTTCATAAAGTACAAACTTTTCATTCAATAGTTTGTTGAACTTAGATTTTTCAAAATTATTCAATGATGAGTTTTGGTAGATACTATTAGCATTGTCTTCACATGAAAAAACAGGTTGTTCGGCGTCTTTATTAGAGTCGCAACCAGCTATGGCTATAATCAAAACCATGCCGAAAAAAAAGTTAAAGATATTCCCCTTTTTCATTTATTTTATCTAAAAGACTTTATAATTGATGCATACAATATTTCAGACTTTAAGCGGTGTCAAAGACTATTACCTTAATTTTAGAAGGGAAAGAAAGTTTCACTACCTCTAAATTAGAGCAAATCCAGCACGGCTTTAATAAAAATAACAACAAAAAATCATTATTAACCTGCAAAGATATCTTTTTAATTTCATTAAAAAATGAAACAGGAAACACAGATAATCTTAAAAATATTCTAGAAGCCAAAGACGCTTCTAGTAGTTTTGATCTAATAGTTGGCCCCAGAGTTGGTACCATATCTCCTTGGTCTTCTAAGACCAAAGATATTATTAATAACGTTGGAATTGATAATGTTTATGCAATTGAAAGATTCTATGGTTTTGAAGTAACTGAGGTAGATAACATCTCTAAAAATGATTTGTCATCTTTCTTTGATCGCATGACCCAATCTTTATATTTTTCAATTGACGAATGCAAAGGATTTTTATCAAATCAGAAAAAAAGATCAATAAGATATATTGATATTCTAGCTAATGGCATCGAAGAACTTGAGACTGCAAATACTGCTTTTGGTTTTGCAATGAGTGCTGATGAGATTAAGTATCTATTTAAGTTCTATTCAAATATAAACAGGAATCCAACAGATGCAGAGCTAATGATGTTTGCTCAAGCAAACTCAGAACACTGCAGGCACAAAATATTTAATGCTAATTGGACTATTGACGGCATCCAGCAAGACAAAACTTTATTTGATCTCATTAAGGTTACAAGCAAGGAGTCTCCAGAGGGAATTATTTCAGCTTACAAAGATAATGCAGCAATTACTGAGGGAGAGAATGTTGAGAGACTTAACTTAGACACCTCTAATAAATATTCATTCACCGAAGATAAATTAAATTCCACTATTAAAGTTGAGACGCATAATCATCCAACTGCCATATCTCCTTTTCCAGGAGCCGCAACAGGTTCGGGGGGAGAAATAAGAGATGAGGGAGCC
>JAQWXQ010000003.1 GCA_029254395.1 SAR86 cluster bacterium
TGTCAGCGTAAAGTATTGCCTTGCCTCTAATATTCCTTGCCGCCCTACCAATAGTTTGAATCATGGTTGTTTCAGATCTTAAAAAGCCTTCTTTGTCTGCATCCAGAATTGCAACCAAGCTCACTTCTGGAATATCTAGGCCTTCTCTTAATAAATTGATTCCAACGAGAACGTCAAATTTTCCAAGCCTAAGATCTCTTATAATCTCAACCCTTTCGACTGTGTCAGTATCCGAATGCATGTACCTGGCTGTAATGTTATTTTCATTTAAATAATCTGTTAAATCCTCAGCCATTCTTTTTGTTAGAGTTGTAATTAAAACTCTTTCTTTAAGAGCTGCTCTCTCATTGCATTCCCCAATAACATCATCAATCTGAGTTGTTGCAGGACGAATCTCTACATCAGGATCGGTAAGACCTGTTGGTCTAATAATTAATTCAACCAAGTTATCTTGATGCTCTTTTTCATATCTACTAGGAGTAGCAGATACATATACTCTTTGAGGAGCAAGAAGCTCCCACTCATCGAACTTTAATGGCCTGTTATCCATAGCTGAGGGCAATCTAAAGCCATACTCAACAAGGGTTTCTTTTCTAGACCTATCCCCTTTGTACATAGCGCCTATTTGAGGTACTGAAACATGTGATTCATCAATAAATACAATTGCATTTTTTGGTATATAGTCAAAAAGGCAAGGTGGTGATTGTCCTGGGTCTCTTCCAGATAGGTATCTTGAATAATTTTCCACACCCTGGCAGTAACCAAGCTCGCGCATCATCTCTATGTCATAATTAGTTCTTTCTTCAAGCCTTTGCGCTTCAACCAATTTATTTATTGATCGCAAGTATTCAAGTCTCTCTTTTAGTTCTGCTTTAATATCATCAATACAATCAAGGACTGTTTGTTTTGGAGTTACATAATGAGTCTTTGGAAATATAGTTGCTCTAGGTGTTTCGTTTATAACCGCACCTGTTAGAGGGTCAAACCAAGAAAGTTTTTCAATCTCATCCCCAAATAGCTCAATCCTCAGCGCCTCATTATCTGAGTCAGCAGGATACACATCTATAGTATCTCCGCGAACTCTAAAAGTGGCTCGCCTAAAATCTAAGTCATTTCTTGTGTATTGAAGAGAAGATAGTTTTCTAAGCATATCTCTTTGATCGACTGTATCACCACGGTCTAAATGAATAACCATTTTTAAATAAGATTCAGGTGCGCCAAGACCATAAATAGATGAGACGGTTGCTATAACAATGGTATCTTTTCGCTCTAGAAGTGCTTTAGTTGCAGAAAGCCTCATTTGCTCTACGTGCTCATTAATTGATGCATCTTTTGCAATATATGTATCTGAAGTTGGGACATAAGCTTCTGGCTGATAATAGTCATAATAGGAAACAAAATACTCAACAGAGTTTTCTGGAAAGAAATCTTTAAATTCTCCATATAATTGCGCAGCTAGAGTTTTGTTATGTGCCATGATTATTGCTGGTCTTTGAGTCTCCTCAATAACCTTTGCCATGGTGTAAGTTTTCCCTGAACCAGTGACTCCAAGGAGTGTTTGGTGAAGCAAACCATCGCCCAATCCACTCACTAAACTTTCAATTGCAGCAGGCTGAGAACCGGCTGGTTCGAAATCAGATACAACCTTTAGTGATTTAGTCATTTACTTCTCTATCAAATGTTATTTATAATGCACGTCCGCGTTCCCGAATAGCTCAGCGGTAGAGCAGTTGACTGTTAATCAATTGGTCGTTGGTTCGATCCCAACTTCGGGAGCCA
>JAQWXQ010000023.1 GCA_029254395.1 SAR86 cluster bacterium
GAAGTTAGAGAGAATCAGAAGGAAGAGACCAGAGGGAGAAAAGCGTTTTTAAGAGTTGACGATAAAAAAGAGCTTAAAAACCCACCAAGGATATAAGAGAAAAATATCCAAGGAGCTAAAGAAATTCTCACTTTAGACCCCAAAGGAACTCGAACTAAGACAGAGCAGTGCTCTGTTTTTTTTTGCCTGAAATAAGGTTACTTACCTGAGGGTATATCTTTATATGGAACACCCTTATCTACTCTTTGATCCTCTGGGAGCCCTAAAACTCTTTCAGCAATAATATTTCTTAGAATTTCATCTGTACCACCAGCAATTCTGAGACCAGGTGCGCCTAACCATGCTGATTGAAAGTCATGAACATTACTATCTTCAGTTTGTAACATACCAGCCATATCCATTGAATCCATTCCAAAATTACCTATTGCTTGTAATTTATTCGCACTTACAATTTTAGTAATTGATGCTTCAGGACCAGGAGTATCTCCTTTTGAGAGGGCAGACATAGTTCTTAATTTAGTATTTTTTAGCCCATTTGCCTCACAATACCAATCAGCAATAGACTCCCTTACTGCCATATTCTCAATTAGCTTGTCACCCATATCATCTTGTCCTTTTGCCCACTTAAACGCTTCATTAACATCTGCCCCATTTGCATCACCCACAGCAAGTCTTTCATTCATAAGAGTGGTAATTGCAACTTTCCAGCCATCACCTATTGCACCTAGCCTTTGGCTATCTGGTATTTCAACGTCATTAAAATAAACTTCATTAAAACTTGATCCGCCAGTAATTTGCTTAATAGGCTTGATATCAATACCGGGTGACTTCATATCAACAAAGAAGAATGTCATACCTTTATGTTTTGGTAAGTTTGGATCATGTCTTACTACAAGAATTCCATAATCACTATAATGCGCTCCGGATGTCCAGACTTTTTGACCGTTTATAATCCATTTATCACCTTGCTGCTCTGCCTTAGTTCTTAATCCTGCAACATCAGAACCAGCTGATGGTTCTGAGAATAATTGACACCATATTTCCTTTCCTTCTGCCATAACAGGAAGGTATCTTTCTTTCTGCGCTTCGGTTGCGTATTGCATCATTACCGGTCCACACATTCCCAAACCTATATCATAAATACCTCGAGGAACATCAAATTTTGCTTCCTCTGAATTCCAAATAATCCTCTCAATAGGCGAAGCGGCTATTCCACCATATTCTTTTGGCCAATGCAGCATAGCCCAACCAGCATCAAATTTTTTCTTTTGCCAATCTTTTGCTGTTTGAAGATAGTCGTTATTATTGAAATCAGATTTACTTGATTTTTCTGCTTTTAGAGAAGCATTAGCTTCTAGCCAATCCCTACATTTTTTTCTAAATTGCGCTTGTTCTTTTGTGTCATTGAAATCCATATTTTTACCTCTAGCTTACGTTTGATTTTTCTAGACCAGTTACAAGTCTATTTTTCCAATTAGATAACGATCCTAAATTGACCGAAAGTAACTTTGATCTTCTGTAGAATAAATGGCAGTCATATTCCCAAGTAAAACCATTTCCTCCATGTGTTTGAATATTTTCTTTTGAACAAAATTGAAATGCTTTTGTTGAGCTTACCCTTGCTGTTGCTGACGCAACCGAGAGGTCAGATGACTCAGTAGATAACGCCCATGCAGCATAATACGAATTAGATTTAGCCAATGTTATAGAAATATACATATCGGCAAGCTTATGTTTTATAGCCTGAAAAGATCCTATTTGCCTTCCAAACGCATATCGCTCCTTGGCATAACTTAGCGCCATTTCCATAGAAGCCTGGGCGCCACCTAGCTGCTCGAAACTAAATAATACAGCTGCCTGGTCTATAAGCCTTTCATAACATTCCCAACCATTGCCCTCTTCACCAATTAATTTGCTTGAAACATTATCTATTGCTAGAGAAAAATGGCCTCTACTCTCGTCAATACTATTGGTATGGGTAATAGATATTCCATTTGACGAGTGATCAATTAATCTTAGGTCAACACCTTTAGCTGATTTTGTGACAATTATTGAATGCGTTGCAACTTTTGCATCTGGAACTGCTATTTTAACCCCAGAAACCTTATCGTTTTTTACCTCTGTAGTAATGTTCTCAGAAGAAGGAGCATTCAACTCTTCGGTTACGGCAAGCGTTCCAATAACTTCACCAGACACTAACTTTGGAAGAATATCCTGTTTTATATCTTCACTTGCAAATTTATTAATTGCCTCAGTGAAAAGATAAACAGATGATGAAAAGGGAATTGGTGCAAGGGTTCTTCCCATCTCTTCTGCAAGAACACATAGCTCCAAATGACCCAATCCCAAACCGTCATAGCTTTCAGGAATTGTTATACCAGTCCAGCCAAGATCAACTATTTTTTTCCAAAGGTTTTCATCTGTATGAAGTTTATTTTCCAATGTAGTCCTTGCTGAACCCAAAGCATTTTCTTTTTCAAAAAACTTTCTTGCTTCCTCTTTTAAATATTTTTGATCATCTGAAAAATCTAAATTCATAATTACTAATTTGTTATGTAAAATATAAGTATAAAGCAAAGCATAATTTTAATTAATATGAACTCAGAAATAAAAGTTGAGAAACCGTCTCCATCATATTTAAAACGCTCTAATAATGGAGGGTTATTTATTGGCTTGATTTATGTTCTTGTTTTAATGTCTATTTTATTTCTTGCTCTTTGGCAAAGCTCAGAAATCCAAGAGAAAAACGCCTCTTTAAAAATACTTGATGACCGTATTTCTGTTCTCGAAGAACAGCTTAATTTAGTTGATGAAAGCAACATGGATTCCATGAGTGGTATTAGTGCCTCTTTGCAGTTTTTAGACAAGGAAGTAAGAAAGCTCTGGGACTTAAGTAATAAAAGAAATAAGGTGGATATAAATAAATTAAAAGATATTGATGCAACCATCAATGCGGATCTAAAATCTCTTGATCTTCAAATGAGCAATACTATTAAGCTCATAGAAGCTCAAACTGAAGCCTTGGCCAGTTTAAAAATCCAATTTAATTCTCTGAGCGATGGTTATAAAAGCTTAAACAAACTTCCTCAGGACATAAAATCTCTAGAAACTCAATTAATGTTAATTGATGATTCAATAAGAGCACTCGAATCTTACAAAAAGCAAATTAATCAAACTATGTTTGAAATTCAAACAGAAGTTACAAGTCTTAAACTAGCTTCTGAATCAGTATTAATTGATGACGCCTAAACAGTATTTGACTTTGATGTCGAATAGTAGTTTTATTACTTAATGAATAAGATAGCACTTCAGTTATTTCTAGTACTAGCATTCATTCCTTTGGCGCTTTTGATAGGTTATGGGATTGTTGTTTTAGCTCCAATATTCTGCTGTTTTTTAGCAATTAACTCATACAAATTCAACAATCACAAAGAGATGTATTTTTGGATGTTTATAGGGTCTCTATCATTTTTATTAGCTTTATACCTTTTAGGCGTGTTGTGATTATTGCTAGGCTAATTTTGGGATTATGTGGGTTAGCAATGTTTTTGATTGGTTTTTTAACTATTGTTACGCCTGATATAAATCACATTTATGTCCCTTTTGATGTAACTTCAGACCCAATGGCAATATTTGTTAGAACGTATGGTGGTTTTTTTCTTGCAGCTGGATACTTAACTATAAGGTTTATCTACTCGTCATCAAAAGTTCAAATTGGTAATATTCTTATCTATATTGTAGGTTGCATGATTGTTGCAAGGGTTTTTAGTTTTATTTATGAGGGCTTTTACCAAAACTCTGTTTATACTTTTTTAATAATGTTATTACTTTTTTCTTGTTTATATTATCTTCAAAGGAAAAGAAAAAACGAAATCTCTTACGACCTTTAATTAAATAAAATAAACCTTTCCAAAGTTTCTTAATAATATATATAATGCCACTTCGAGTGGGGATGTGGTGGAACTGGTAGACACGCTTGGCTTAGAACCAAGTGCCGCAAGGCGTGGGGGTTCGACTCCCTCCATCCCTACCATATATTCTTTTGTGTGCTATCTTACAAACATCTATCTATAACTTCTTTTAAAATAATTATCATGCAAAAGACTATAAAAACATTTTCAACCAATAAATTTTTAAATGACCAAGATGCAATTGAAAAAATATTTACACATATAGATGACGGAACTACTGATTTGGGCTCAGAAGTTTGGAAAGAGCCAGTTGAAAATTATCATACTCAAGAACGTTTTGATTTAGAAATTGCTTTATTAAGAAGATTGCCAATACCATTTTGCCCATCTGCTGCACTAATTGAAAATGGCAGTTATATTGCCCGCAGAGCTTCAGGAACCCCTCTTCTTGTTGTTAGAGGTGAAGACGGAAAAGTAAGGGCATTCATTAATGCCTGTAGGCACAGGGGAATGAAGGTCGCAAATGGTAATGGTTGTAAAAAGAAAGCTTTTGTATGCCCATACCATGCCTGGTCATATGCTTTAGATGGCTCGTTAAAAAATATACCTGGACAAAATGGATTTCCAAACTTAGATAACAAAGACAATGGTCTTGTAGAGGTAAATGCAACTGAGAAAGGGGGGTTGGTTTATGTTCAGCAAGACGGCGTAATAGATAGTAATTTTATAAATAACTCTCTTGATTACCTTGGGCCAAACGCAGTTTTATTTGATCAAAGCGAAGTTACAGATGAAACTAACTGGAAATTACTTACAGAAACATTACTAGAGGGATACCATATAAAATCTTTGCATAAAAAAACTTTTTATCCTTATGGCTTAAATAATCTAAATGTTGTAGAAACTGATGGGCCTAATTCAAGAATTATTTTCCCATTCAAAAGAATTGAAAAAATTAGGGATATTGAGTCTAAAAAAAGAAAATTAAATGGAGTAGCAACTTCTGTATACCATCTTTTCCCTAATGCTAGCATCTCTGTTTTATCTAAACATACTAGCTTAACAATAATGGAGCCATTGTCTCCGTCAAGTGTAAAAACAGTAAGTTACCTTGTTTATAACGATGAGGGCGGCGCAAATAGCCTTTCACTTGAAGAAGTTCAAAAAGATGCCCAATTTGTAAATGAATCAGGTCAAAGTGAAGATAGAGAAGCTGCACGTGCTATTCAGGAAACAGTCACTACAACTGCGAACACCCACTTAACATTTGGACTATTTGAAAAAGCAATTGTAAATTTTCATAAAAGCCTGGCTTCAAGAATAAATAATTAGTATTTTTTGGGTTGTTTACAAAGTTTTTTTTATAGCTATACTAAATTCGATGATTAATACAAATACACAAACAAGACGGGTTCCGGCAATATAGCTGGGTCTTTTCTATTGTGAATTAGACCCAGCCTTTGCTGGGTTTTTTTTTATTTATATAAAGGCAATTATGAAAAATTTTATTTCTACACATGACTGGTCAAAATCAGACTTGCAAGAAATTTTAGATTATGCAAAAGATCTAAAAACTAACAAGTTCCAAGATAATTTAAAAAATAAATCTATAGCATTGCTTTTCTTCAATCCTTCTATGAGAACAAGAACAAGTTTCGAGCTTGGCATACAAGAGATGGGCGGTCTTGCGGTTGTT
Source organism: SAR86 cluster bacterium (assembly GCA_029254395.1). Taxonomy (GTDB): domain Bacteria; phylum Pseudomonadota; class Gammaproteobacteria; order Magnimaribacterales; family D2472; genus CAJQGY01. Next base: position 5,608 of record JAQWXQ010000023.1, read on the forward strand.
CTACATCCTGGTAAAGATGCTTGGCCAATTGAATTTGAAGAAAATGTTGTTATGGATGGAGGCTCGGAAGAGCATGTAAAGGAAGTTGCGCAAGTTTTATCCTCCTATTGTGATTGCATTGCAATCAGAGCATTTCCTCAGTTTCAAGACTGGGAGCATGATAGAACAGATTCTGTTATAAAAAGTTTTGCAAAATATTCAACTGTGCCTGTTGTGAACATGGAAACGATTGAGCATCCATGCCAAGAGCTTGCTCATATCTTAACCTTGCAAGAACATTATGGTGATCTTCAGGGTAAAGATTATCTGCTAACTTGGACTTATCATCCTAAGCCCTTAAATACAGCAGTTGCTAATTCTAGTCTTTTGATAGCCAGTAAGTTTGGTATGAATGTTAAATTGCTATGTCCTTCTGAGAACTATCATTTGGATGCTAGATACCTGAAAGCTGCTAAAGAGAATTGTGAATCTGAGGGTGTTT
>JAQWXQ010000034.1 GCA_029254395.1 SAR86 cluster bacterium
ACAAAATGTAGACGAAAAGATGTTCAAGATATTTTTCTTGGAACCGGTCTGGGCCCAAGTTCTTATGCAATTATAGAGCAGGGCATGGTAAGTAAGCTTGTTAGTGCCAAGCCTGAAGAGTTGAGAACTCACATAGAAGAGGCAGCAGGCGTTTCAAAATACAGAGAAAGAAGGCGTGAGACTGAGTCAAGAATAAAAAAAACAAAGGAAAATTTATCGAGAGTTAATGATATAAGAGATGAAATTGCAAGGTTAATAAAAAGATTAGAAAATCAAGCAAATGCAGCAGAAAGATATAACGCCCTCAAGGAAGAGGAGTCGACTAATAAATTTGATACAGCCATATTATTATCACTCCAAGCTAAAGAAAGTAGAGACATGTTGCAAAAGCAATTGGATGGTTTTAAAAGAGACCTGATAATTAAAGAAGCTGAAGCAGAAACAAAACAATCACAAATTGATGATTATAGAACGCAGAATGAATCTGTCGTAACCGCTTATGAGACTGCTCAAAAGAATTTTTATTCTATTGGTGCCGAGATTGCAAAACATGAAGCTAATTTAAAAAATATCAATAGGGATGAAATTAATAACAAGACAAACTTGCAAAGAGCAATAACTGGATTTGAAGAGGCGACAAAAAAAGAATCAGCGTTTAAAGATCTTAGCCCTAAAGAAAAAGAATTAAAGCTTAATATATCAATAATAAAGGCTCTTGATGCTTCAAAAAATATAGAAAAAATTACACTTCAAATTAAACCGCTTCAAGATATTAGTGCAAGTAAACTTAAAGAAGTTGAAGAATTGCAGAATAAAATTAATCTCATAAATGCTGATAATATTAGCCTTCTTGAAGATTTAGAGGCCACACAGAAAGGTTCATATGAAGTCAACGCATCAATAAAAAGCTTAAAGGATGGTATTGATAGAAATAAATCTATTGAGCTAAAAACTAAATCAAATTTGGATGAAGCAAAAAATAATTATGCTGATGCCTTAGAGAAAGAAAGAAATCTAGATAATCTTAGCCCTAAAGAAAAAGCTATGCATGTTCTTGATAGCATTATTAATGCATTAGATGAACTTAATATAAGTAAGAGCGGCTTGAAGGAAAAAGCATTTGAATTAAAAAGTTTATTAAAAGATATTCTTCAAATAGCTTCAGCTCAATCAAAATCGCTAACTGATCAATTTTTAAAACAACAAAATGAGCTAGATATTCTTTTAAAAAACACTCTTACTGATATAGATAATGCAGAAAATGAGCTTTTAAGTCTTAAGTCTAAAAAAGTAGATATTGATTCTAAGCTCGAAAAGCTGAAAGCCAACAAAGTTGATTTTGACAATAAGATCAAAGATATTGAAAGCACTAAATCAAAAGCATCATTTGATCTTAGAGCAGTAGATGTGGAAATTAATAAGCATAAGTTAGACCTTAGAACATATGAGATCAAGTTAGAAAATTCCTCTAGTGCACTCTCAAGAGCTGGTATAGCCATTTCTAATCTAAATTCTAGTGAGTATGAGGGGATGGACATAGACCTGCTTGAAAACTCTCTTGATGAGGTTCAAAAGAATATAGCAAAATTGGGTAATCTTAATTTTGCATCCCCAGAAGAATACAAGCAAAGGCAAACTGAGCTTGAAGGACTTATAGAGTCTGGTCATTTAGAAAAAATTGCAATTGAAAAGCTAATGACTGAACTTGTTCAGAAAAGCTCTGAATCAGAGTCTGTTTTACTTGATATTCGTCAAAAACAATCACATTTCAATGAGAGTCTTAGAGAGCTTGAAGGCAAAAAACAACTTGCTCTTGTTGATGTAAAGAAAATAACAGAAAAAATAACTGACACTAGGTTAGAGTTAAAAACTTATGAAATTAACCTAGATAATGCAAATGATCAGATTAAAAAATCAGGACTCAAAGTAGATGATATTGATTATGATAAATACAAGGATATGAATGTCTCATCATTGCAAGATGATTTAGCTACTATTCAATCAAAAATTATCAGGCTTGGGGCAATTAATCTGGCAGCACCAGATGAAATTGCATCAGAATCAAAAAGAAAAGAAGAGCTTGATGTTCAATATGAAGACCTTACAAACGCATTAGAAAAACTGTCTTCAGCTATCAAAACAATTGATAACGAAACAAAATCAATGTTTAAAAATAGTTTTGATGCTGTGAACGCAAGAATAAAGGAAGTTTTTCCAAAATTATTTGGTGGCGGCTTTGCAGAGCTTACATTGACTGATGACGACCCTTTAAATGCAGGCGTTGTTTTAATGGCAAGGCCTCCTGGTAAAAAGAATTCATCAATATCACAGCTATCTGGAGGTGAAAAGGCATTAACAGCACTGTCTTTAGTTTTTTCAATCTTTGAATTAAATCCTGCGCCATTTTGTATGTTGGATGAGGTTGATGCTCCACTGGATGACCTCAATACAATGAGATTTATAAATATGGTGGAAGAGATGTCCAAAGATGTTCAGTTTATATTTATTACACATAATAAAGTTTCTATGGAAAAAAGTGATCATCTAATGGGCGTTACTATGCAAGAACCAGGAGTATCTAGGCTTGTTTCTGTTGACATGAATCAAGCACTCGAATTTGTTGAGACCTAAAATGCAGAATAATATTGAAATATACCTAATCGGCTTATCAGTATTAATTATTCTGATTACAATTTTTTTTATTATTAAAAAAATATCATCAAACGGAGACCTAAAAGTTAAAATAGAACCTGTGCTCGATGATATAGAATTAAATGAAGACTTTGATGACGTAAATATGGAATTAAAATCACAGAGCTCTTTTGATTTTGATCAAAATTATACCAAACCTAATTCTGAGGACGATGACCAAGAGCTGGCTATTTTAAACCTAATATCTGTTGATAAATCACATTTTGATATTGATCAACTATTTGGATTTATGTCTAACTGTAATGCAAATCTTAAGCATGGTTTTTTCGTACTCAAAGATTTCAAAGGCAAAGAATTATTTAGAGTTGCAAATGCATTGTCGCCTGGAACATTTGAGGAAAACTCTATTACTTTTGCTGTTGTTATAGCCACTAACCTTAAAAATGTGGAAGATCCACTTCAAACATTTAGAGAAATGTTAAATTTTGCATATAGTTTTTCCGAAAAGTTTCATGCCAATATTTGCGATGGTGAAAGGGCGCCTATAACAAAACAAATGATATCTCATATTGAATCTAAGGCTCAAGAGATAACGAGGCTTAAACAGCTAAGCTCTTTCAAGCAGGAATAATCTTGAATTCTGAAGAGTATGAAAATCTGAAAAACTTAATAAGAAAGCATGATTACAATTATTATGTTCAAGATGATCCAGATATCCCTGATTCTGAATATGATAATCTTTTTCAGCAGCTTCTAAAATTTGAAAAAAACCATCCCAAGCTCATCTCCCAAGATTCGCCTTCACAAAGAGTTGGCATAATTCCAGAAAGCAGTTTTGCCTCATTTACGCATAAGAAACAAATGCTATCTCTTGCAAATGTTTTCTCACCAGACGAGCTTAATGATTTTTTTATAAGAGTAAAAAAAAGAATAGTTGATATAGAGAAGTTCGATATTTTATGTGAGCCAAAAATGGATGGAGCAGCTGTCTCATTGATATATGAAAATGGAATATTGGTAAAAGGTATTACTAGGGGGGATGGGTCCATTGGAGAAGACGTAACATCTAATATAAAAACTATAAAATCCATACCACAAAAACTACTACCCTCATCAACTATAAATATTCCAAGATACCTTGAGGTAAGAGGAGAGGTCTATATTTCAAAAAAAGATTTTGATTATTTAAATACCAATGCTATGAAAAATAGTGAAAAAGTTTTTGCTAATCCACGTAATGCAGCAGCTGGCTCTCTAAGACAGCTTGATCCAGCAATTACTGCAAAACGACCACTGTCATTTATTACTCACGGCTTTGGAGAGTGTGAAGGCTTTGATGTAGAAAGCTTAAGCGATTTTTTTGAAAAAATATCTCAATTAGGCATGCCAACAAATAACTTGAATAAATTAGTAGATAACATGAGTTCTTGCCTTGAGTATTATGAAAGCATTCTAAAAACTCGAGAAAAAATACCATTTGATATAGATGGCGTTGTATACAAAATTAATGATTTTAAGTTGCAAGAAAGAATTGGTTTTATATCTCGCTCACCTCGATGGGCTATTGCCCATAAATTTCCAGCAGAAGAAGCTCTAACCATCATTGAAAGTATTAATTTTCAAATAGGTAGAACAGGTGTTCTTACTCCAGTGGCTAGGCTCAAACCAGTTAAAGTTGGGGGTGTGATTGTAAGTAACTGCACTCTCCATAACATAGATGAGCTTATAAGATTGGATCCAAGAGTTGGTGATCAGGTCATTATTAGAAGAGCAGGTGATGTAATTCCACAGATTGTAAAAGTTAATATTTTAGAACGAAAAAAAAATTCATTAAAAGTTACAATACCATCAAGTTGTCCCTCATGTGGCTCAGATGTAATTCAAGAAAATGCTTCTGATTGGGGTGTTTATGATAATAAAAAGCAAGCAAAGGTAAAAACATTTGGAAGTAAAATAGAGGCAAACTATTTTATTGAATCAGACTTAGAAAGGTTTGAATTAAAAGAGATTATAAATAAAGCTGCATTTATTAAATGCTCATCAGATTTTACATGTCCAGAGATTTTAAAAGGTAGTCTCATTCATTTTGTTTCAAGAAAAGCTTTTGATATAGAAGGCTTAGGGCAAGAAATAATTACCACGCTTGTAAAGCTTGGTTTTATTAAAGATCAATCAGATATTTTTAAACTTTTAAATCACAAAGATGAGCTTGAGCAGTTAGATGGGTTTGGAAAAAAATCCATCAACAACCTTCTTGCATCTATACAAGAATCTAGATCAGTAGACTTGTCTAGGCTTATTTATTCTCTTGGGATACCAGAGGTTGGAGAGGCAACATCTAGAAATCTTGCAAATGCATATCTAAATTTTGAAAAAGTACAAAATGCATCATTTAAAGACCTTGTTGAATTAGATGATATTGGTTCCAAAGTTGCTGCAAATATTATTAACTATTTTCAAGATTCGCACACAACCTCATTGCTCTCAAAGCTACTTCCAGAGCTTTCCGTGAATAAGATCAAGCTATTATCTAGGAAAGAGACACCACTTAAAGGGTTTTTGATTGTTCTAACTGGTAAACTTGCAAAGTACTCAAGAGATGAGTTGAAAGAAAATCTTATAAATCTTGGTGCAAAAGTTAGCTCTAGTGTTTCAAAAAAAACTACTATAGTTATAGCTGGTGAAAACGCGGGGTCTAAGTTGAAAAAAGCAAACGACTTAGGTATAAACATAATTGATGAAGACAACTATACAAATTTCTTAAATGACCCATCAAAATATATTTAAAGTGCTACTTGTTCTTGTTGTTACATCTTCATGTGCAGCAACTCCTCCAGAAAATCCTGATAACATTTGCCTTATTTTTGAAGAAAAAAGAAGTTGGTACAAAGCTGCGATTCAGACTCAAAAGCGATGGAAGATTCCTCCTCATGTTCTTATGGCAGTTGTCTTTCAAGAATCAAGTTTTGATTCCAATGCCAAGCCTGAGAGAGAAAAGCTTCTTGGCATTATTCCATGGAAAAGGCCTTCGTCTGCAAAAGGTTACTCTCAAGCACTAACAAACACATGGGATGATTATAAAGATGAAACTGGAAACTCAAGAGCTAGCAGGAATAGCTTTAAAGACTCTGCAGATTTCATTGGATGGTATGCTAGTAAAGGCTACTATCAAGGCTTTGATAAAAAAGATGCTAGGTCTTTTTACCTTGCTTATCACGAGGGCTACGGAGGCTTTAAAAAAAGAACCTACAGAAAAAAACAATGGTTAATAAAAGTTGCTGATCGAGTTCAACTAAGATCAGGGAGATATGAGGCTCAATATTGGAAGTGTTCCGAAAGCCTTAAAAAGAAGCGCTTTTTATTTTTTGGCTAAATATCTTTTAATGTAAAACCTTGATCTATAAATTCATCTTTAAAAGAATCACCTCCTATTACTGCCTTAGATCCACTTCCGGACAGATATAATCTTGAAACTCGTGAAAGATCTTCAAGCGTGCAATCTATTACATTTTTTCTAAGAGCTAGTCTAGACTCTGGAGTTTTGTTATCAAGTCGACTTGCATAATCGCTACCTGCTTCACCGCTAGGAGAAAGTGGTTTGTCTATTGAAGAAACAACACCCATAATACCTTCTTCTAATTGCGCTTCTGTGATTTGATCAATTGACCATATTCTAGCTTTATGAAACTCATTAAATGTTTCTTTGCATTTGGGGTCTCTGTAGGAATAAAATTTAAAAACTCCATTATTAGAGTCTTGAGAGGCTCCAGCACCATAGGCGCCACCTTTCTCTCTTATAGCAGAATGTAAATACCCATTCCTTAGGACTGTTCCTAGAATCATTAATGCAGCAGCATCTTCGTGCTCCCAATTAACAGTAGGGAATGCTTCTGCACAAAAACAAACTTGCGATCCGGTCATCCATGCAATCTCTTTGGGCTGTGGTGCAGTTAAATCAATGGCTTCCCAGGACTTCAATGGAAATGTTGCTAGATCTAATTTAATTTTTTGTGCCTCTAGCGAACTGGCAGTGAATGATACAGATGGATTATTACAAACTTTTTTATGAATAGATCCAAGGATTTCAATAAATGAATCTAAATTTGCTTCTTTATTTATTTCTTTTGCCAAAGCGCTTATAAATGATATTGATTCAGTGCCAGACATTCTCTCCAATGTTGAAGAGGATCTATTAATTTGTGATGAGGCACTGCTCATGGCTAAAAGATGACCATTTTGGACAATTCCCTTGTCATTTGCCGAGGCAGTAAATTCTAGCAATTCTTTAATCCTCTTTTTTTCAAAAAAGCTTGCATTTAAAACAGTATCTTTCATTAGCTCTTGCATTAGCATGGTATTTTTCTCGAGAGATTTGCCAGCTATTTTCAGTCCAACTCTATTCTTATCTTTATTAGATGAGGGAAGTAAAACTATTGAAGCGCTTATACCTCCAGATATTGAAGATTGATATTTTTGAATGTCTTCATACGAACGATCTGCAATACCAATGTCAGTTAATATATTCGCATACATGTTTAGCAGGTCAACTTCATGATCTTCAAGCCCTTGAATCGGATATATTAATGAATGATAGACAATCCCATTCGTACCAGTTTTATAAATATAGTTATTTGTATCCAAGTTAGAGGCACTATCTGGTTTTAGGTATTTTCTTTGGGAAGGTATGTCCGAAATTCCTACTTTTGGTAGTAGTTCTGGGTTATCTACTGACTCCTGTCTTTCTTTAAGTTTTTTCGATAATTCAATAATTTTATTTTTATCTTTTATTGAAAAATTTTTAACTTTCTCTGCTAGGCTCTTTTGAATCTTCTCTTCATTTTTTTTATTGAAATCGGTATCTGGGGCAAGAGTAAATCTTAATCTGTGTGGGTTATCTAGCAGCTTGTGTTGAATAAAGCTTTCTATATAGCCTTTCTTGTTGAGGTTCTCTTTTAATTTTTCAAAACTTGAGTCTAAATCTAGTATATTTAATGGATCATCTCTGTGAATGCAGGCCGGAAGGCATGAAAGCATCAGTTGAAGACCAAACGGCATTCCGCTTCCGCCAATTTCACGTTGCGATATCTCTAACTGGTGTATTGATGAATTTATAAGTTCTCTATCAACACCATCTTCTATAAGTTTTTTTAAGCACTCAAGAATTAGGTCCTGTATTTTTTTTTCATCGCCCTTAATGGTGCCTTCAAGACCGGCAGCAAAAACTAATTCTTTCTGGTCAGAATCTAACCCAGTCAAAGGGGACAAAGATTTACCCAAGGGCGTGCTTTCTAGAGCCTTTCTTAGCGGTGAGGCTGAATTATCTAATAACACGCTAGACATTAGATATGTTCCTAGGAGCTCTTCAGCATTATGGCTTTCACCTAGCAACCATGACATAACAACGTGGTGATTTTCTTCATCCCCAGGTTGCGGGTTATACAGCTCAGTTGCCTCAATTGGATGGCTTAACCTTGCCTCATTAGAAACAAAGATCTTCTTATTAAGAGGTTCAAATTTTGAAAGTACATTAGATGTTATAAATTCCTGTATCTCCTGCGGCTCAACATCTCCTGCTGTTAAAAAAATAGCATTTGAAGGGTGATAGTGGGACTTATGAAAATCAACTAACTCTTCATGGGTTAAATTTAATATATCTTCTGGGTTGCCACCGCTATTAAATTTGTATGTTGATGTTGGGTACAGATGTTTAGACATTCCATGCCATAATTGACTAGTTACAGAGCTCATAGCACCCTTCATTTCATTATAAACAACGCCCTTAATCTCAATTTCACTCGATATATCCTCAGCATCCTTAAACTCAACTCTATGGCCTTCTTGTGCAAAATCTAAATAATCTAAGTTTGGAAAAAATGATGCATCTAAATATACAGACAAAAGGTTATCAAAATCCTTTTTATTTAATGTTGCAAATGGATATGCAGTCCAATCACTCGATGTAAAAGCATTCATAAAAGTATTTAGAGATCTTCTGATCATCATAAAAAAAGGATCTCTTACCGGGTACTTTTTAGAACCACATAACGCAGTATGCTCAAGAATATGAGCAACACCTTTTGAGTCCTCAGGCACCGTTCTAAAAGCAACCATAAATACTTTTTCACTAGACTCAGAGCCTAAATGAATATGCTGACATCCAAATTGAGTTTCTTCGAATACTTTTGCATTTATATCAAGTAAAGGAATATATTTTTGATCTTGTAAATTAAACATAATAAACTTATAAAAATTAATAAAAAAAACTACATGAAAAAATTAACTCTATTTTTAGCTTTCTTTTTAACAACTAGTTGCAGCATTAATCCTCAATCTTTTGTTGAGGTCGATAAAGTCGATACTTTCAATCTTGACAATTATAGCGATTTTTATATAAATATAAATGAAGTAAACTTAAGCTCGGATATAAACCCTATTGCCTTAGAAAGATTTCGTGATGATCTTAAAATTGCTTTATTAGAAAGAGGGCTGACTTTCAACCAAGACTCAAATCTTGTATTTGAAATAAATATAACTTCAAAAGACGAAATTGAAAGCGACAATTTTAGTAATTACTATGCCAGATACGGATGGGATAGATATTATAGAGACGATATTAAAACAATTTCAAAATTTGCCTTAAGAATTAACCTTAAAGACGTAAATACTGAATCAACTTTATGGACTGTTTATGGTGACTGGAGAAAAGGTTCTAAAAAATCACCTACCAAGGATGATGGTTCAAATGCTTTAGTAGATGAGATAATGCTTAGTTTTTAAACCTTAATGGGTCAAGAGCCTCCTGTACATTCTTGCTCAGGGGGTTAAACAACCCAAGAATTTTACATGCCACATAATCGCCTAACAGGGGTGCAAAGCTTAACCCCCTTGATGCAAGGGCTCCAATGCAATAAACATTTGCATCATTTAATTTACCAGCAACAGGAAGTCTATCTGGAGAAGTAATTCTTGTGCCTGACCAGAATTTCTTCACATTTGTTTCTTTAAATGGAATAGCTTTTTTAGATTTTTGCAATATTTCATCTTTCAAAAAATCATCACTTAGCTTTTCTGAACCCTTTTCGTATGACGACCCCATCCAATTAATATCATCTTTAGGCGGGAGTATGTAGCCAGAATGGTTTAAAGGTTGCTGAATACCTTTTAATTGAGGGCTATTAATTCCAATAATAGCTCCCTTCATTGTTTTAACTTTATCAACTTGGCTTTGGATGCCTACTCCAGAGCATATTACTAAATAGTTATAAGTTTCATTGATTTCATTATTATTAATATTTAGATGAACCTTGTTATTCTTAATAGAATAGCTTTCAAACTTTGAGTTAGTAAATATAGTTATATTTTTGTGGTTTAAGCATTCTGTAGATACTTTTTTTGGAGAAATAGCCCCACCAAATTTACAAAAGACTCCATCATATGGCTGAGAAATATCATGTTTTGAGTCAATTTCATTTTTGTCAACTTGCTCAAACACATCTGTTCTATTAACTTTGATCAGTCTATTAAGCCAATCTCTTCTATGTTCAGAATTTGAGAGAAATAGGATGCCGCTATTAATAAAACTTTTAAAGTTATTTATGTAAAAATTAAGTGCAAAAAAATAAGATTGAATAAGAAAAAAAGATCTTGGATCATCTCCTAGTGCAAGTTTTGGGTACATTGCAGCCCATGGGTTACTTGATGTTTCCGACGCAATATCAGAATTTTTTTCATAAACATGCACACTGCAACCACCATCAGCCAAATTTTTTGAAAGTATTGATGCTGCCAATCCAGAGCCTATAACTGCAACCTTGCATGGTAAAGAGTAGGGCCTACTGCCGTTTGAGTAGGTTCCTGTTAGCATATGTCTTTTTTTATTAAACCCTTTTACTTTCTTAACATGAAAACCAGACTCTAAAAGATTTCTTTTTACAACTCCCGAGGCGGTATATGTCCCAAAGGAAGTTTCTTTATGGCTCAATAAACCAACCTTCATAAAAACATCAGTTGTCCACATTTCATTATTTTTTCTAGGATCAAAGCCATCAAAAAACCAAGCATCAATCATATGACTATTATGAGCTACACTATCGAGTCCTTCTTGAACATCATCTATAACTAACAACAAAGTGGCATTAAGTTCTTTTAGTTTTATTTTATTAATACCCCCAAATATTGCTGGAGTATTTTTAAGATATATTTCTATAACATTTCTTAATTCTGGATATAAAGATTGAATTTTCTTTATGTCCTCTTTTTTTGGAGCATATTTATCAAAGCTTATAAAATTAAGATGTGAGCAACTTTTATTTGCCTCTGCCCAATTCTGAAGAGTAATAAAAAAATTTAAACCTAATCCAAAGCCAAGCTCTCCTATATTAAATTCCTGATTTTTTAAATAACCCCATTTTTCTTTTAAATCATTGGAGCTCAAAAAAACATGATTGGTTTCACTAATAACATCATCTTGATAATAGATATCATCATACTTATTTGAATATGGATATTCTTTAATCCATGAAATGTTATTCAGAAGTGGTTTTATTGGTCTCATATTAGAGTTAGACTTTGATAGATTATTATGAGGTGCATATGAAATATATTTCTTTATTATTATTCTTAATTGTAACTTCTTGTACTAAAGAGGTGAATGAGTTACCCCAAATTCCTAAATCTTCAAATGTTGAAGCTTTAATTGCACACAGTGATGAGTTTAAACAAGAGTTATATTCTTATAACACCCCAGGTGGATTTATTCATATAGCTGTTGGATATGGTATTGCTAATTCTATTATGGTTGAAGGAGAAGGGGGGAACATTATCATAGATGCTTCAGATAGCGTATCAGAGGCAAAAAAAGTCCATCAATTATTCAAAAGCAAAAACAGTAACCCAATAAAAGCAATTATATACACCCATAATCATGGGGATCATACATTTGGAGCGAATTACTACATTCAAAATCTTACAGAAAGACCTCAAATTATTTCTCACGAAACAACAGATTATTATGCTCAACGTATTATGGGCATCATCAATCCAATCATTTCAACCAGAAGTACTAGAATGTTTGGAACACTTCTTCCAGATGATCAATTTATAAATGCAGGTATTGGTGCAAGTTTAAATGTTTCTGATTCGCCAATTGGTTATGTGAAACCTGATACTGTTTTTAAAGATGAATTAAAAATTACCATCTCAGGTATTGATATTGAACTCTATCATGCTCCTGGAGAAACCAATGACCAAATATTTGTTTGGCTTCCAAAGCATAAATCGCTTATGCCTGGCGACAATATTTATAATACATTTCCAAATTTATATACTATTCGAGGAACTACACATAGAAATGTTTCTGGATGGGTTGATAGCTTGGACCACATGAGATCATTTGAACCAAAATATCTTTTCCCAAGTCACACAAAACCAATCGAGGGTGAGGATGCAACACAGGCATTAACTATCTATAGAGACGCCATTCAATTTATACATGACCAAACTATCAGGTTGATGAATAAAGGATATTACCCAGATGAGATTGTGGAAATGATTGATCTACCATATGAATTAGCATCATCATCTTTATTAAAAGAGTTTTATGGAACTGTAAGATGGTCTGTAAGAAGTATTTATAATGGATATCTTGGTTGGTTTGACGGCAATCCATCTAGCTTGGATCCTTTGGGGAATATAGTTGAGGCCCAAAGAATAGCATCTCTTGCTGGTGGTAAAGAAAACCTATTTGAAAGTCTAGAGAAGGCTGTTGCTATTGAAGACATGCAATGGGCTCTTCAGCTTTCAGATTATTTAATAGATTTACAATTTAGAGAAGTCGAAACAAACATTCTTAGAAAAGAAGCCTTGTTTCATATTGGAATTAGGGCATCAAACCCAAATAAAAGAAATTATTTTTTGACTGCTGCATTAGAGCTTGATCCTTCCTTCGAAGGTTTCCCAGAGGTTAGAAAAAGTGAATCCGTTGTAAATGAAATAGATGTTGACACTATATTTAGTATCTTAAGCGTTAGCTTTAACCCTGAAAATTCATTTAAAGAAAAATACTCAGTGTGTTTTAGATTTGATTCTGGAAAACAAATAGCGGCAACTATTAGAAATAGCACTTTAGAAATTTCTAAAAATACACAAAGTTGCAATTTAAATGTGAGTACTTCTGAAAAAATTCTTAAAGAAACATTGGCAGGGTTAAGAAGCCCTGTAGCAATGGTCGCCTCAGGAGCTATAAATGTAGAGGGAAGTAAAGTCGATTTCTTAAAATTTTTAACTTCATTTAAATAATTAAAACTTATTTAATATTAAGTGTTGACTTTCGAAATTATAAGCGTAGTATTAACTTTACCTGCTGAAACCGACTAACAACCAAATGCAGACGGAAGTTAGAGAGAATCAGAAGGAA
>JAQWXQ010000068.1 GCA_029254395.1 SAR86 cluster bacterium
TTAATTTAGGGCCTAGCTCGGTCAATATAAGCGCTTCAGGCACAACCTTTGCAAGTAAATTGATTGAGGGCAAATTCCCAGATTATGAGCAAGTTATCCCCTCTGGTGAAAGCAGCACACTAACAGTTGACAAAAAAAGTCTTTCAGAAAGCTTAAGCAGAGTAAGTGTGTTATCTAGTGAAAAATATCGAGGCATCAGGCTTGTTGTAGAATCTGGCTCTATAAACATATCAGCCAACAACCCAGAGCAAGAGCAGGGCGAAGAAAAACTATCCTGTGATTATAATGGTGAAAAAATAGACATCGCATTCAATGTTAACTATCTTCAGGAAATACTATCCTCTATTGATGAAAGCAATGCAGAAATACATTTTTTTGGATCTGACAAAAGCTGCCTTATTACATGCCCTGGAACAGATAACTATAAATATGTTGTAATGCCTCTCCTTATCTAGTGCCCGTTTCAAACATTACACTTAATAACTTTAGGTGTTTCAAAAGGTTGGAGCTTAATCTTTCACCTAGGGTAAATTTTTTTTACGGAAAAAACGGGTCCGGTAAAACCTCTATTCTTGAAGCTATTTATATGTGTTCAAGCGGCAAGTCCTTTAAAAGCTCCAACATAGCAGCCTTGGTGAAGCAAAACGCAGGCGGCTTTAAAATAAACTCATATGATAATTTAACGGGCCATGTATTAGATTTAAAAAAAGAGCTAAATAAATCAATTGAGATATTAGTTAATAATAAAAAAACACCAATATCTGAGCTTATAAGACAGAGACCAGCAACAGCAATACATAACCAAACCTTCTCATTTGCTGATGCATCTCCTGATTTTAGAAGAAAACTTATGGATAGAGCCATATTTGTTTCCGACAAAGAATTTTCACAAATATGGTTTTCATATTACAGATGCTTAAAGCAGCGTAACGCTCTTTTGAAACAAAACAGCAACCAAACAAAAGCATGGGATGAGAGGTTAATTAATTTTGGAGTCAAGCTAACAACCATAAGAGAAGATTTTCACCTCAACACCCTTAAAGAACTTTCGTACCTAGTAAAAAAAATTAATAAAAAAGAACAAGTCGGTTACCTTAATAATATTGAAATAAGTTTTAGAAAAGGATGGGATGAGGAATCTAATCTAGAAGATATAATTAATAACAACAAAACTATTGATCTTTTAAGAAGAACAACAACAAAAGGCCCACACAAAGCTGACATTAAATTTTCGATAAACAACATAGATGCAAAACAAATCTTATCAAGAGGGGAGCAAAAGCTTTTTTCAATTTTATGGTGTTGTGCCCAACACAGAGTTCTAAAAAACACACACAAGCTTGAACCAGTTTTAATCATTGATGATACAAAGTCTGAATTAGATAAAACACTAATGAACGTTTTTATAAACATGCTTGAGCATATAGAAAATCAAGTTATTTTTTCCTGTATAGATGATGAATTTAGTAGTAAAATAAATACTAAATTTGAGGATTTTAAAAAGTTCCACGTGGAACAATTACATCAATAAAACATGTCAAAAAAAACAGAAGAAGCAAAATATGATTCATCTAACATCCAAGTCCTTAAGGGGCTTGAAGCGGTTAAAAAAAGACCGGGGATGTATATCGGAGACACGGACGATGGTTCAGGTCTTCATCATATGGTTTTTGAGGTTTTAGATAATTGTATTGATGAGGCTATGGCAGGCCATTGCTCAGACATAAATGTAATTATTAATAAAGACGAGTCTGTAACAGTTAAGGACAACGGAAGAGGTGTGCCAGTAGACGTTCATAAAGATGAAGGCATATCAGCAGCAGAGCTTATCTTAACAACACTTCATTCAGGCGGTAAGTTTGATGATAATAGCTACAAAGTATCTGGAGGCCTTCATGGTGTGGGTGTTTCAGTTGTTAATGCTCTTTCAGACAGATTGATTCTTAGAGTATGTAGAGATGGCGGGGAATATTTTCAAGAATATAAACATGGGGTCCCCCTTGCTAAATTAAAAAAACTAGGATCATCTGAAGAAACGGGCACAGAAATAACTTTTTATCCTTCAAGCACAACCTTTTCATCAGTTATTTTCGAATTAGATAGAATATACAAAAGAATTCAAGAACTATCTTTTTTAAATGCAGGCGTATCAATTAACGTTACAGATGAAAGAACTGGTAAATCTAAGAAGTTCAAAAACAATGGTGGACTTTCAAGCTATGTAACCCATCTTAAAGGCACAAAAAAACATGTAACTGAAATTTTTGAGTGCTCTGCAACGGAGAATGATGTTGGTGTTGAGATAGCCCTTCAGTGGACCGATGCCTATACAGAAAATGTATTATGTTATACAAATAATATTCCCCAAAAAGACGGTGGTACTCATTTAGCTGGGTTTAGAGGAAGCCTCACCAGGGTCCTTAAGGCATTTATTAAAAAAGAAAATGCTAAGAAAACACCAGCAGACCTTCTTGGTGAAGACGTAAGAGAAGGAATCGTCGCAATTATTTCTGTAAAGGTTCCAGACCCTAAATTTTCATCACAAACTAAAGAAAAGTTAGTATCTTCAGAGGTGGAAAGTGTAGTAAGTACTGTATTTAGTAAGCATTTTAATGAATATTTACTAGAAAACCCAAAAGATGCAGCGGGTATATATTCAAAAGTAGCTGAGGCTGCGCTGGCCAGAGAGGCTGCAAGAAAAGCCAGAGAAATGACAAGAAGAAAGGGTGTTCTTGAAATAGCTGGGTTACCTGGAAAGTTAGCTGACTGCCAAGAAAAAGATCCAACTTTATCAGAAATTTATATTGTTGAGGGAGATTCTGCTGGGGGCTCGGCTAAACAAGGAAGAAATAGAAAAAATCAGGCTATTCTTCCCCTTAAAGGAAAAATTATTAACGTAGAGAAAGCTAGAATTGATAAAGTTCTGGGCTCACAAGAAGTAGGAACTTTAATAAAGGCGCTTGGGTGTGGAATTGGAAAAGATGATTTTGATATAGACAAGCTCAGATACCATAGAATTATTATAATGACCGATGCAGATGTTGATGGCTCTCATATTAGAACCTTGTTGTTAACATTCTTCTACAGGCAGATGTTTGAGATAGTAGAGAGAGGTCATATATATATTGCACTACCTCCCCTGTATAAAATAACCAAGGGAAAGGAGTATGTTTACGCGTCAGATGAGGATCAAAAAGAGGCTGCAGTCAAGGAGTTCTCAAAAAATGGAGGAAGAGGTTTAGAGGTTCAGAGATATAAAGGTCTTGGAGAAATGAACCCTGAGCAGCTCTGGACGACGACAATGGATCCAGATGAAAGAAGGATGCAACAAGTAACTATTAATGATGTTCAAGACGCCAATCATTCGTTTGAAGTTCTTATGGGTGATGATGTCGAGCCAAGGCGTGCATTTATAGATGAAAACGCATTAACTGTAACCGACCTAGATATTTAGATTCCATACATATCTGAATATGTATAAATAGATTGAGTTTAAGAAATTTTACGTATTAAAAAGTTTTCTAAGTCACTTATTGCAACTCTTTCCTGTTTCATAGTATCTCTATCTCTTACAGTTACAGAGGCATCTTCAAGACTTTCAAAATCTACTGTTATGCATACAGGAGTTCCAATCTCATCATGGCGTCTATACCCCTTTCCTATGTTCCCAGTATTTTCAAGCAATATTCTGCCAACATTAAGTTTTTGTAATTTATTTTTGATTTTTGATGAAAGATTAACTATTTCCTGATTATTTTTCTTTAATGGAATAACAGCTGCCTTAATTGGCGAAAGATGAGGTTTTAAACTTAAAACAGTTCGCTCTTTACCACCATCAAGCGCCTCAATGTTGTATGCCTCATTCAATATCGCTAGAACACCCCTATCCACACCTGCTGAAGGCTCTATAACAAAAGGAACAACCCACTTATTGGTTTTTAAATCTTGAATAGCTAGTTTTGAATTTGAACTTTTATTTTCCATTACTTTTGCAACTAAATCCAAATCTTTTTGATTTTTTGTATGAGAGCCCAGATCAAAATCAGTTCTATTAGCTATACCCTCTAGCTCTTCGAGCCCATGAGGAAATTCATACATCAAATCAACGGTTCTTTTTGAATAATGAGCCAGCTCATCATCTGGCACCTCATATAACTTCACTTTAGACCTAGAAAGACCTTGCTTTTCCCACCAATCAAGCCTTTTTTCTACCCATGAATCATGACACTCCTCATCTTCTCCAGGCATAACAAAATATTCCAATTCCATTTGTTCAAATTCCCTAACTCTGAAAATAAAATTTCTAGGAGTAATTTCATTTCGAAATGCCTTACCAATCTGAGCTATGCCAAAAGGAAGGGATTTGGCAGAGGAGTCGACAACATTCTTGAAGTTAGTAAATATTTGTTGCGCAGTTTCAGGCCTAAGGTAGGCAAAAGAATCTTCACTTTCAACAGGCCCAACATTTGTTTTAAACATTAAGTTAAAAGGTCTTGGTTCGGTAAGATCAGTAGACCCACATGAAAGACATTTATTATCCGGAAGCTGATCAGCACGCCACCTTGCTTGGCATTTTTTACAATCAACCATAGGGTCTGAAAATGTACTTTCATGTCCAGAATGTTTTAAAACAAGTGGATTTGTTAAAATAGAAGCATCTAAACCTTCAATATTGTCATTTTCATAGACCATAGAGGACCACCAAGCACTTTTTATATTGTTTTTAAGCTCAACACCCAAAGGACCATAGTCATAACTACCCTGAAGACCCCCATAAATCTCATTAGATTGAAAAATAAAGCCTCTGCGCTTACAAAGAGCAACCAACTCATCCATTGTTTTAGCTGTCAAAACAGATCTCCCCTTTTAAAAAACAACTTTTGTTGCTTTTATCACAGTGTATGGCATTTTGCACAATACTTAAAAGAATGTGCGCCAATTTACTGTTAGATTAAATTATATAATAGTATTAACATTATAAACTGCAATGAAAATATTATTTACCTTTTTGTC
>JAQWXQ010000086.1 GCA_029254395.1 SAR86 cluster bacterium
AAGGAGTAAATTATGGAAATTGCATTTGCATTAGATACGTTTTATGCCGTCATGGCAGGAGCATTAGTTATGTTTATGGCAGCTGGTTTTACCATGCTAGAAGCCGGACTTGTTCAAAAAAAAGATGTATCTGAAATTGTAACGAAAAATATAGGCCTATATTCTATAGCTTGTATTATGTACTTAGTATGTGGATTTGTATTAATGTATCCTGCTGGAGCACTTATAGATGGTTTTTTACCATCAATTGGTACTTCTGTAGGTCTATCAACTTCATTACCAAATGAAGAGATTGGTATACCTTATGGAATGGATTATTCACAACAGGCTGATTTCTTTTTCCAAGTAGTATTTGTTGCAACCGCTATGTCGATTGTTTCAGGTGCTGTTGCTGGAAGAATGAAGCTAGTTCCATTCTTTTTGTTTGCAATCGTGTTAACTGGGTTCATATATCCAATTCAAGGATACTGGAACTGGGGTGGAGGCTTCCTAAGCTCAATGGGTTATTCAGATTATGCTGGATCAGGAACAGTTCACCTATGTGGTGCTGCTGCTGCTTTGGCTGTAGTCTTAGTTTTAGGGCCTAGAAAAGGTAAATATGCAGCTGATGGAACATCTTTGCCAATGCCTGGTTCAAATATCCCTATGGCCGCTCTTGGTGTATGGATTTTATGGTTAGGTTGGTTTGGATTTAATGGAGGATCGGAGCTTATTGTTAGTACTGAAGCATCAGCCATTGCAGTAAGCCAAGTATTCTTAAATACAAACATGGCTGCTTCAGGCGGTGTTGTTGCTGCTATTTTAATAAGTCTATTTAAGACAGGTAAAATGGATGTAACAATGGCTATGAATGGTGCTATAGCTGGATTAGTTGCTATAACAGCTGGGCCAGTTGTCCCTTCTGCTGGAACTGCAGTTTTTATCGGTGCATTAGGTGGAGCTTTAGTTTATTTCTCTATCTTATTTTTCGATAGAACACTAAAGCTAGATGATCCTGTTGGAGCTATATCTGCTCACGGTATTGTTGGTATTCTAGGTGTATTAGTTGTCCCATGGTCAAATCCAGAAGCCAGTCTTTTACCTCAACTTGTTGGTGTGGTATCAATTGCAGGATTTACTTTTATTGCTAGTTACATAGCCATATCAGTTATTAATTCTGTTCTGCCAATTAGAGCAAGTGATGAAGAGCAATATGTTGGGTTGGATGTTTCTGAGATAGGTGTGGAAGCTTATCCAGAGTTTAAATAATTTCTTTAAGGCTTAGGTTTCCCCCCTATAAGTAACTAAGCCTTTCCTCGGAGAAGAGTTATCTCCCTGATAACTCTTCTCATCTTATTTGCATCATTATTAAACAATACCATCTCTTTTTATCGGCATGTAAATTGCATGTAATCTTATATTACATATAGGAGTAATAATGATTAAACGAAATATAGCTATTCTACTTTCAATATTTTTTGTACCGAATGTTTTTGCTAATGTTGATTCAGGAGATACAGCCTGGATACTTACATCAACTGCACTTGTTTTATTTATGACCTTACCAGGGCTTGCATTGTTTTATGGTGGGTTGGTAAGAACTAAAAATGTACTTTCTGTATTAATGCAATGTTTTACAATAGCTTGCCTAATATCTGTATGTTGGGTTGTTTATGGCTATAGCCTTGCTTTTAAAGGTGATGGTGCTTTTATTGGAGATCTTAGCGCCCTATTTCTTAATGGCATCGGAAGAGAGTCTTTATCAGGAACTCTTCCAGAGTCTGTTTTTATTACTTTTCAAATGACATTTGCAATTATTACACCCGCATTAGTTGTAGGTGCATTTGCAGAAAGAATGAAATTTGGAGCAATGTGCCTGTTCTCAGTCTTGTGGTTTACTTTGGTCTATCTTCCAGCCTGTCATATGGTTTGGGGTGGAGGTTATCTTGCTCAAAAAGGTGTTATTGATTTTGCAGGTGGCTTGGTAGTTCATGCTACGTGCGGAATAGGTGCTTTGGTGATTGCTATTTATTTGGGCAAAAGAGAAGGTTTTCTTACAAAACCAATGCCTCCTCATAACAGAACAATGGTAATGATAGGTGCTTCGATGTTATGGGTTGGTTGGTTTGGCTTTAATGCTGGGAGTGCCGTAGCCGCTGATAGTAATGCTGGAATGGCAATGCTTGTGACTCATATAAGTGCTGCTATTGGAGCGTTAACTTGGATGGGTATAGAGTGGATAAAGTCAGGTAAGGCAACAATGATTGGTGTTGCTACTGGAATGGTTGCAGGTCTTGCAACAATTACACCGGCATCTGGTACTGTAGGTCCTGCTGGCGCTATGTTAATTGGACTATTAGCAGGATCTATTTGTTTTTACGCAACACAGCTAATTAAATCTGGTTTAAAAATAGATGATTCTTTGGATGTTTTTCCGGTTCATGGAGTGGGAGGTATGCTCGGAATTATAATGTTGAGTTTAATTGGAAGTCCTGGTGGTTTCTTGGGTTCAGGATCAACAGGATTTGATAACTCCATGATTGATCAATTATTTATTCAAATTGAAGGTATATTTGTAATTTGTGCCTGGACTGGAGTTGTAACATTTATTATTTTAAAAGTATTAAGTGTCTTTATTGATTTAAGAGTTTCACAAGAAGAGGAAGAAGAAGGTTTAGATATAAGCCTTCATAACGAGCAAGGATATAATTTATAAAGAATTACTATATTGTCTTAAAAAAGTTTCATGCATTTCCTCGGGAATATATGACATTTTATTTTGAAGGTATGTGTAAGCATTAAAATAATGTTCATCAATATCATTGGCAGTAACTTTTCTATTATTCAATAAAATATCCGCTACATGATTTGTTGGATGGTTCTTATATAGCGAATTTATACTTTCTGTAATTTTTGTCGCGCAATCTGAATAACTATCTCCTTCAAAATGGATCTGTTCGCCAATGGATAAAAATACATCACCTTTGTCTTGCGTAATGCCGTTAGAGATACTTCCAAGATCCTCTCCCTTAGCTTTTGTGTGTTGTATACCATTAGTATTTGCAAAAACCTCTTTCGCCTTCAAGATATCATTGGGATCATATTCATATGAAATTGCCACTGGAACTACTGATAGAGAATTTAGAGATTCAGCTATAGTATTAGATTTTCTTGATTTCAAATGAATCATTTTTAGGACTGATGGATCAGTTACGTCAATCCCATCCTTTGCTCTTCCTTGTTTTTGAGCTATCCAAATTGATTCATTTTTATCCAAAATTCTATCTTGTATAAATGCAGATGAAATATTTAAACTATCATAAATAGCTCTTTTTGATTTACCATTTCTATCTATAATAAAACTTTTATTTAGCCGCATTAAATCTGATGCCCAGCTCTCCTCTAACAGGTTATTGCCAACAGCATTATTTGTAGTTTTTATATTATTTTTATGTAATGAATAATTAAGCAATGCGGAATCAAGTGTTATGTCTCTATGATTGGAGATAAAAAGATATGACTTATTTTTGTCAATAAAATCCAAACCCTCAACTTTAAAATTATTGATCGTGTTAGCTATGACTTCATCGACAATATTTTTAAATACATCTTGATAATCTCTTATGGTTTTTATTTTTTTTGCTCTATATTTCAGAAGCTGACCTGCAACTAAGTTTATAAAAGGAAGGTTTGATAGCTTGGATAATATTGGCGATGAAGATATGAAAAGATGCTGTAAATCTCTATCTTTTACCAATCTACTAAGAATAAGTGATACCTCAGAATCATCATACGGTCTAATTGAATCAAATTTACTCATTAATCTATATCAAAATTGTAAAAATGTATTTTACATTAAATATGTATACAATTATTTCTTATGAAAACATATCTTGACTACAAAGGTTTTGAAGTTTTAGCCCACAGAGGTGGTTCGCTGGAATCATACGAAAATACAATTGAATCATTTGAGTATTCTATTAATCTAGGCTGTAAGTATATAGAAACTGATGTGCAGCTGTCCTTGGACGGAAAACCTTATATTTTTCATGATGATTCAATAAAGCGATTGGCAGGCAAAGATCTTATTTTTAATGATTTGCACAGTAATGAGATTAATAAAATTCGAATTTTTGACAACTTAGAGATCCCCCTTTTGGAAGATGTTCTTTTAAAATTTCCTGATACTTATTTTCAAATTGATGTAAAAACTGACGAGGTTGCTATGCCAGCTCTTAAAGTTATCCATCAAACAAACTCAGAAAAAAGAGTTTGTATTGCTAGTTTTAGTAGCTCGAGGCTCGCAAGAGTTCGAAGAGAGTATCCTGAAATATGTCTTTCAATGGGACCAAAAGAAATCCTAAGATTGCTTCTTTCAAGCTATGGCCTATACAAAAAGAAGGTACAGGGAGACTGTTTACAGGTTCCTGTATATCATCGCGGACTAAAAATTGTTACCAAAAGATTTGTTAATTTCATTCATTCAAAGGGCTTAAAGATTGTGGTCTGGACAATTAACGATGAAAAAACCATGAAAGAACTATTTGAAATAGGTGTCGATGGAGTTATTACAGATAAGCCTAAAAAGTTATTTCAAGTTATCTCTTAATCTTTCTTAATAAACTTACTCAATAAATATTTTTTAGCCAAAACATATATTGGGATTATTATTGAAGTGGTAATTAATATTTCAATTTTCCAATCAAAGTCAATGAGACTTCTTATAAATGGCGCAATAAAAAATGCAGTGAATGCTCCTAGAATGCTATAAAAAATTATTGACTCTTTACTTAAAAGTTTCATTATCTTGCCTTCATTAGTAAAAGCCCGCCACATATAAATAGCATTACTATAGGCAAAAGAGCCATTGTTGTATCTTCAAAATATATCAAGAAAAATCCTACCAGCAATGGACCCATGAAAGCGCCGGCTTTTCCAAATGTATTAAAAAGCCCAAAAAACTCACCTGACTTTTCAGGTGGAATAATTTTTGCAAAATAGCCTCTTGAGCTTCCTTGGATGCCCCCCTGGACGGAACCCACAAGTGCTGCCATTAAATAGAACTCAATAGCTGTTGAGAGCTGTGTCGTGAATAAAATAATAAAGATATATAAAATAATTGAGAAAGATATAACAAATATATCACCACT
>JAQWXQ010000098.1 GCA_029254395.1 SAR86 cluster bacterium
TTTGTATCTCTAGCAACACAAACAATTTCTTGTATATGAATAGATGTGAACCTGTCTTCTCTGGCTACCTTTTCAGATATTAAAATAGAATCTTCAAAGTTGTAACCATTCCAAGGCATAAATGCGATTCTGATATTTTGACCGAGAGCAAGCTCTCCATTATCAATAGATGGGCCGTCAGCGAGCACATCACCACGCTTTACAGAATCACCTACTCTAACGATAGGCCTTTGGTTAATACATGTGTTTTGATTTGATCTTGTATATTTTATTAAGTTATAAATATCAGCAGCTGAATCAGCTTTTTTATCAGTAACTCTAACAACTACTCTTGAAGCATCAACACTCTCAACAACACCATTATTTTTAGCAACTACACAAACGCCTGAATCTCTAGCCACAACAGACTCAAGACCGGTACCCACAAGTGGTTTTTCAGCACGAAGAACTGGAACTGCTTGCCTCTGCATATTAGAACCCATTAGCGCTCTGTTGGCATCATCATGTTCTAAAAATGGGATTAGAGATGCGGCAATAGATACAACCTGTTGAGGAGAAACATCCATAAGATCAACTCTATCTGGTGACATCAACTCGAATTCACTTGCATGCCTAACAGCAACTAAGTCATCAACAAATTTATTATTTTTATCTAGAGTTACGTTTGCTTGAGCAATAACATGTTCGCCCTCATCAATAGCAGAGAGATAAACTATTTCATTAGAAACTTTTCCATTAGATACTTTTCTATAAGGGGTTTCAATAAAGCCATATTGATTAGTTCTTGAATATGAGGCAAAAGAGTTTATTAAACCAATATTTGGTCCTTCAGGTGTCTCAATTGGGCAAACTCTTCCATAATGAGTTGGATGAACATCTCTAACCTCAAAACCAGCCCTTTCTCTAGTAAGACCTCCCGGTCCTAAAGCTGAAACTCTTCTTTTGTGTGTAATCTCTGAAAGTGGATTGTTTTGATCCATAAACTGAGATAACTGACTAGAGCCAAAAAACTCTTTTATTGCTGCAGTTACCGGCTTGGCATTTATCAAGTCTTGAGGCCCAAGCTCATCAGCTTCTGCCATGCTTAACCTTTCTCGAACAGCTCTTTCAACTCTTATGAGGCCAACTCTAAATTGGTTAGCGGTCATCTCACCAACAGATCTAACCCTTCTGTTACCCAAATGATCAATATCGTCAACAGTATCATGACCATCTCTAATGTTAACTATGCCTTTCATGACTTCGATAATGTCTTCTTTATCTAAAATATTAGGATTGTCTTTTTCAGAATCTAGTTTAAGTCTTCTATTAAACTTCATTCTTCCAACTTCAGATAAATCGTATCTTTCTTGGTTGAAGAATAGATTCTCAAATAAGGTTTCAGCGGAATCTTTTGTAGGTGGCTCTCCAGGTCTCATCATTCTGTATATCTCAACTAATGCCTCGAGTCTATTTGATGTAGGGTCAACTCTTAATGTATCTGAAATATATGAGCCTTTGTCTAGCTCATTTATAAATAAACAATGAACTTGGGAGATATTATTTTCTCTTAGTAGTTCTAAAATTTCATTTGAAATCTCTGTGTTAGCCTCAACTAAAACTTCTCCTGTTTCTTGATTTATTATGTCTTTGGAAACAGTTTTACCAATTAAATACTCATCGCTCAGTTTAATCTCGCTCACTTTTGCTGCAGATAAGTCTTTAATATGTCTAGCTGTAATTCTTCTACCAGCTGCAACATACACCTTGCTCTTTACTTTAATGTCTACTGAAAGCGTTTCACCTCTTAGTCTTTCAGGTATTAAAGCTAACTTAACACCATCTTTTTCTAATGTGTACAAGTCTTCTTCATAAAACTCAGAAAGTATTTCCTGTGTGCTCATATCAAGAGCTCTTAACATAATTGTTGCTGGTATTTTTCGTCTTCTATCAATTCTTGAAAATAAAATATCTTTAGGATCAAATTCAAAATCCAGCCAAGAACCTCTGTATGGAATTACCCTTGCAGAATATAAAACTTTTCCAGATGAATGGGTCTTACCTTTATCATGATCATAAAAAACCCCTGGTGATCTATGAAGCTGAGAGACAACAACTCTCTCAGTTCCATTAACAACAAAAGAGGCGTCAGGAGTCATCAATGGAACTTCGCCCATAAATACTTCGCCCTCTTTAATATCTTTAACTTCTTTAAAGTTAGTCTCTCTATCATAGATTACTAGCTTTACTTTTATTCTAAGTGGGGCAGAGTAAGATAAACCTTGCACCAAACATTCTTGTACATTGTAAGCTGGCTTGCCAAGCTCATATGAAACATATTCTAGAGCCGCATTACCTGAAACACTCTTGATTGGGAATAGAGAATGAAATACATCCTCTAATCCTTGATTCTTTCGTGAATCAGGAGCCAAATCAGCTTGTAAAAATTCAGAATAAGATTTTGTTTGGGTTTCAACAAGATTTGGTAAGTCCATAACCTTGGCAAATGTTCCAAAATTCTTTCTTATTCTTTTCTTTTCTGTATAGCTATATGACATAAATGCGCCCTATTAAATATGTTAGTTAAATGTTATTACTTAAGTTCTGCAGTAGCTCCAGCTTCTGTTAATTGCTTAACAATTGCTTCAGCGTCTTCTTTTTTAGCACCTTCTTTAACAGTTGTTGGTGCGCCATCTACCATATCTTTAGCCTCTTTAAGACCAAGACCAGTAATAGCCCTTACAGCTTTAATAACTTGAACTTTTTGATCACCAGTTGCACTTAATACAACATCAAACTCATCCTTTTCTTCTGCTGCCTCAGCTTCGCCGCCGCCTGCTGCTGCTGGTGCTGCTGCTACAGCTGCTGCTGCAGTTACACCAAATTTTTCTTCTATATCAGAAATTAGATCAACAAGATCCATGACTGACATTTCTTCGATTGCTTTTAAGATATCCTCTTTAGTAGTTGCCATCTCTTCTTCTCCTTATAATTAGGCTGACGCCTGTTTTTTGTCTTGAACTGCTGCTAAAACTCTAGCTAGCTTACTTGGAACCTCATTTAATAAGGTTGCAAATTTACCAACTGGTGCTTGCAATACAGATGCCACCAAGCCGTAAGCCTCATCTCTTGATGGAAGTTTAGCTAGAATATCTATCTGAGCTCCATCAAGTAATTGACCCTCAACAACCAATGCTTTTACTTCAAGTGACTCGAAGTTTTTAGCATAAGTCTTAAGTAGCTTAGCTGCTGCACCTGGCTCATCAAATGAAAAAGCAAATAATGAAGGACCAACCAATGCCTCATCAGAACAACCAAAATCAGTTCCTTCAAAAGCTAATTTAGCTAATGAATTCTTGATTATTTGTATATGAATACCGGCTTCGGTAGCATTTTTTCTGACCTCTGAGAGTTCAGTAACTTTCATTCCTCTTGCATCAGAAATAACTAAAGATGATGCTTTTGATGCAACCTCTTTAACTTCTAAAACAATTTTTTCTTTTTCAATTTTTGTTAACGCCACAGCAATTTCTCCTGTTTAAGCCTTTCGGCTATTCGGCGACAAACTGCATAATTACAATTTGAACACCACCTACGTAGGAAATTAAGTCTTTCGACACCTACGGTCTTTGACGGCTGCGTAAAACGCAACTATCTAAAGCTATAATTTCTTACAGCTTTAAAACTTATATAAACTCTGACGAGTTTACTTTTACACCTGGGCCCATAGTGCTACTTAAAGCAATATTCCCAATAAAAACACCTTTAGCAGATGCTGGTTTTAATTTTGTAAGTTCACTTATAAGAGCAGCTGCATTTGAAATGATCTTGTCATTATCAAACGATACTTTACCAATGCTCCCATGAATGATCCCATTTTTATCTGTTCTAAATCTTACTTGTCCGGCTTTAGCATTGTTAACTGCGGTCGCAACATCATCTGTCACTGTTCCTGTTTTAGGATTAGGCATTAATCCTTTTGGCCCGAGTATTTGTCCTAGTTTACCCACAACCCTCATAGCGCTACTTGCAGATACAACGACGTCAACTGATATCTCTTCTTTTGTAAATTTTTCAGCAAGGTCATCCATTCCTATGTGTTCAGCTCCAGCTTTCTTTGCTGCTTCGGCTTGATCACCGTCAGCAAATACCGCAACAGAAACTTGCTTGCCTAAACTATTAGGAAGCGTTACTGCACCTCTCACATTTTGATCTGATTTATTTGGATCTACACCTAGTCTTATTGAAATATCTATAGACTCTTCAAACTTATCTGATTTCACTGATTTAAATATGTCCATAGCTTCAGAAACTGAATATGTTTTTTCAGTATCGAGACTCTCGGCTAAGACTTTTTGTTTTTTAGTTAATTTACTCACAGCTCTACATCAACTCCCATACTTCTAGCGGTGCCAGCAATAATTAGTACTGCAGCATCCATATCATTTGAATTTAGATCAGGTTCTTTAGCATTAGCTATATCTTCTAATTGTGATCTGGTTAATTTTCCAACTTTTTCCCTATTTGGCTCTCCACTACCTTTGGGTATACCCAAGGCTTTACGAATCAAAACTGCAGCTGGTGGTGATTTAACAATAAATGTGAAGGACTTATCTTCATATACTGATATCACTACTGGAAGTGGTAGCCCCTTTTCTGCACTTTGTGTTTCAGCATTAAATGCATTACAAAAATCCATAATATTAACACCAACTTGACCAAGTGCTGGGCCAACTGGAGGACTTGGATTAGCTGCTCCTGCTGGAATCTGTAATTTTAAAATATTTGCTACTTTTTTTGCCATTATGTTTTCTCTATTTGAATGAAGCCTAGCTCCACTGGGGTTGCTCTACCTAAAATTTGAACTGATACTTTGACAACATTTCTTTCATAATCCACAAATTCAACGACTCCATTAAAGTCATTAAATGGACCATCGCAAACTCTTACCACTTCACCAGGTTCATATAATGTTTTCGGCGCTGGTGCGTCTTCACCAACTTCAATTCTATTGATTATGTTGTTTACGTCATCTTCAGATATAGGAAGTGGCCTATCTTTGGTGCCTCCTACGAAACCTGATACTCTTGGTGTGGACTGGACTAGCTGCCATGAATCATCTTCTAATATCATTTGTATTAATATGTAGCCAGGGAAAAATTTTCTTTCTGTTGTTTTTTTAGCGCCGCCCTTTAGCTCAACAATCTGTTCAGTTGGTATTAAAATTTCACCAAATTTCTCAGATAAATTATTAAGCTCAATTTTTTCTTCTAAAGCTATTTTAACTTTTTGTTCGTAGCCTGAGTAGGCCTGTATTACATACCATTCCATAATATTAACCTAGCACCAATTTTGTTAAATAACTTAAAAGGCTTTCTAAGCCCCAGAAAAATATAACAAGAACTATTATGGATATAAGTACAACAAGAAATGTTTGTGTTGTTTCCAGTCTTGTAGGCCATACAACTTTCCTAATTTCAGTTCTAGATTCTCTCATTAATTTAATAGAGTTAGACCCAAAAGTTGTTGTTGCTAAGAATATTAGACCAAGTATAAATAGGAAAACTACTCCCAATACTCTGTATAAAAAAGCAACTTCTACAAAATAGCTATTAGCAATGACAGCAGATGAAAATATAGCTATTGATAATAGCCACTTAACAGTATCTAGTGTTTTTGAAGCTGTTCCTTTACTCATAAAATTCCTTATTCACCAGTAATAATTAATTGGCAGGCCAGGAGGGTCTCGAACCCACAACCCCCGGTTTTGGAGACCGGTACTCTACCAATTGAGCTACTGGCCTAAAACATATTTTCATATTATTAAAGACAAGTAAGCCGAGACACTAGGCCTCGGCTTTATTCGTCAATTTTTCTACTCAATAATTTTTGCTACTACGCCAGCACCAACAGTTCTTCCACCTTCTCTAATCGCAAATTTAAGACCTTCGTCCATAGCGATAGGAGCAATAAGTGTAACTACCATTTTAATATTGTCGCCTGGCATAACCATTTCAACTCCATCAGGAAGTTCGCATGCGCCAGTTACGTCAGTTGTTCTGAAATAGAACTGAGGTCTATAATTACTGAAGAATGGTGTGTGTCTTCCACCCTCTTCTTTACTCAATACATATATTTCAGCTTCAAATTTAGTGTGAGGAAGAATTGCTCCCGGTTTAGACAATACCTGCCCTCTTTCAACAGCCTCTCTATCAATACCTCTTAAAAGAATACCGCAGTTTTCACCTGCTCTACCTTCGTCAAGAGATTTTCTAAACATCTCAACACCTGTACATGTTGTTTGTGTTGTATCTTTAATACCAACAATCTCTAATGCATCACCTGTATTCACGATGCCTGTCTCAATTCTACCTGTAACAACAGTTCCTCTACCTGAAATAGTGAAAACATCTTCGATAGGCATTAAGAAAGCTCCATCTACTGGTCTTTCAGGCTCAGGTACGTATGTGTCTAAAGTTTCGATCAATTTAGTTACAGCAGGTATACCTATTTCTGAAGTATCGCCTTCTAATGCTTTTAATGCACTTCCAACAATGATTGGCGTATCGTCACCTGGGAAATCATATTCGTTAAGAAGCTCTCTAATTTCTAGCTCAACTAACTCTTGAAGCTCAGGATCATCCACTTGGTCTGCTTTGTTCATGAATACAACTATATATGGAACACCAACTTGTCTTGCAAGTAGGATGTGTTCTCTTGTTTGAGGCATTGGACCGTCAGCAGCACTTACCACTAGGATAGCTCCATCCATTTGAGCGGCACCAGAAATCATATTTTTTACATAATCTGCGTGACCTGGACAATCGACGTGAGCATAGTGACGTGCTGTTGATACATACTCAACGTGAGAAGTAGCAATTGTTATTCCTCTTTCTCTTTCTTCTGGAGCATTATCAATATTTGCAAAGTCTACAGCGTCTCCGCCAAATACTTCTGCAGCAACTTTAGTTAAAGCAGCTGTTAATGTTGTTTTACCATGGTCAACGTGACCAACTGTCCCAACGTTAACGTGGGGTAAGGTTCTTTCGAATTTTTCTCTAGCCATTTTTTTACGCCTCTCTGAAATTAATATTTTTTTTATAAAAACTGGAGCTCATAACCGGACTTGAACCGGTGACCTCTTACTTACCAAGCAAGTGCTCTACCGCTGAGCTATATGAGCCCGACATCAGCTTCCTATTTTTAAGGTGGCGTATTATCCCTTTAAAAATTGATAAACTCAACCTTTTTACAAGATAAATTTACAGATTTTTTTTAGGCTAATATTTATAGAAATTATAATGGTGGAGAGGGTAGGATTCGAACCTACGTAGCCGAAGCGGCAGATTTACAGTCTGCTGGTATTAACCACTCACCCACCTCTCCATATCAAGGTGACTATTTTTGTTCTAGAATGCATTTAAGTCAACTAAT
>JAQWXQ010000105.1 GCA_029254395.1 SAR86 cluster bacterium
TCTTAATCACCGATGTAATGTCTTGCATAGCCTGCATGGCATCCTTCGGCTTAACGCACAAGATGATTAAATCAAAACGATCTTCTATACGAAGGGATTGACATTCTTTGATGCCGAAACCACTAAGAGTTTTTCTGTTGGATTTATTGCGGTCCAGGAATTTTATCTGTTTTCTTTCATAATCTGATGCAATCAAACCCTTTATAATGGCCTGAGCTATATTTCCACCCCCATAAAACAGAATATCCATTATGATCTTTTTCCAAAAATTAATTCACCTATTCTAATCATGCTAGAGCCACAAGCAATAGCATTAAGATAATCAGACGTAGTCCCCATGGATAATATATTAGCGAATGGATATTTATTTATTAACGTTTGATGAAGATCTTTGCACTGATTGAATACCTTGATTGTTTCAGATGAGTCTTTGTTGAGAGCAGGCATTACCATCATGCCTCGAAGTGAAAGATTTTTCTTTTCTTCAACGATGTATTCAGAAAAATTTAATAATTCTTCTGGAAGTAAACCACTTTTTGTGGTCTCACTAGAAATATTTACCTGAACGAGAATATCCATTATTTTATTTTCTAGAAGGCATTCCTTATTCAAAATATCAACTTCCTTCTTTCTGTTCACTGAATGAACCCAGGCTGCACATTTTGCGATACTTTTAATTTTATTTGTTTGTATAGGCCCAATAAAATGCCACTTCAAATCAAGACCCTCTTTTTCGTTTAATACATTTTTTTTCTCAAGCTCTTGGGCATAATTTTCTCCAAAATTCTTTAAACCATATGAATGCGCTATCTTTATATCTTCAAATGATTTTTTTTTAGAAACAGCTATTATATTTTTAATATTAAATTCATCTTCTTTATTGTACTTAGAAATACTCTCGAGCAAGTTATGTATATTTTTTTCTATTTCGTGATGCATGATTGCCTTACCAGGGGTGAATATCCTTTCTTTGCTATTCTTTCTCGTGAATTATTTACAGCTGATCTATTTTGATAGGGTCCCATAAGAACCCGATAAAATATTTTTCCAGGCCTAGCAACACTATTAACCTCATCGATAATTGCTTCCCCTTCATTTGTAACATCTTTTAATGTTTCTCTTGCGTATTCTTTCCTTCCGTACGTTTCAACCTGTAAATAATATGTGCATGAAATGTTTTTCATACTTTCGTCTATCTCAATCAAGATTTCATTTTCTTGAAGTTTTATTGGGAAGTTAAACTCTATTTCATTGCTAACTTCTCTTGGCTCAAAAATTTTTATATCTGTATTGAAATAATAAATGGATGTAAGTGCACTCAAAAATGCAAGCGCAAGCAAAATCATCAATTGACTATTAGGTATAACTTTTTCCTGACTATGCCTTGTTTTGAATGAGGGCCTGCTCTTTAAATTTTTTTTAGTTGCTTGAGCTCTTCTCTTTGCAAAATCTTTCATGCTAGATCACATTTTTTGAATTGGTTTAATTCCTAAAAGCCTTAGGCCGTTTGCCAGAACTTGCTTTGAAGCATTAAGACAGAAAATTATTGATTGAGCATTTTCTTTAGTATCAGAAAGAATATGATTGTCATTGTAAAAACTATGAAATGATTGAGCAAAGTCCTTTAAATAGTAAATTATTAGATGCGGCTGAAGGCTATTGGCAGATCTCTGAACTATCCCAGGAAATTTACTAACCTCATGAATCATGTCATCGCAATTAATATAGTTATTTGTCTCAATTTGCTCTGCTGAAGTTGGCAGAGCTCCATTTATTTCTAAATACTTTTCTTGTAGAGAGCAAATTCTTGCATGCGCGTACTGAATGTAATAAAAAATGTTTTCTTTATTATCAGCTTTTGCAAGATCAATATCGAAGTCAAGGTGTTGATCAGCTTGTTTTGATAAATAGTAAAATCTTGCAGCATCCTTGCCAATCTCATTGACTAAATCTGCCAGGGTATAAAACTCTCCACTTCGAGTAGACATTTTAACTTTTTTGCCATCTCTAAAAAGATTTGCAAATTGAACAAGCTGGACATTGAGCTTACCTTTATTAAAACCTAGCCCATCTATTGATGCCTCAATTCTTTTTATATACCCATGATGGTCTGCACCCCAAACATTTATAAGCTCATCAAAACCTCTGTCAATTTTGTTTTTATGATAAGCAACATCAGATGCAAAATAGGTTGGCCTCCCGTCTTCCCTGACTAAAACTCTGTTTTTATCATCATTTGAGGATGATGTATTTAGCCAAAGAGCCCCATTTTCTATAAATGCCAAGCCTTCTTTTTCTAATTTCTTCATTGCCAAGCTTATTGGCGATGATTCCTCAGATAAATAACCCAGTGATGATTCAAAATACCAATTATCATGCATAACATCAAAGTCTTGCAGGTCTTCTTTTATTGAATCTAGTACAAGAGATAATGCAAGTTTTTTTACATCTGCCCACAATCTTGAGTTAATTTTTATTTTGCTTATAAGTTCGTCTATCTGTTTTTCAGCATCTTTTTCAGAAATATCATCTAATATTTCTTCTATATCAACATCGGACTTTCTAAATTTGGCGCTGAAATCAGAAGCAATTTTTTTTATATACTCTCCTTTATAAGAGCTTTCTAGCATTTGACTATCTTTTAAATCGCCAAGTCTGAGGTATACGCTAGCCGTTAGGATATCAATCTGTCTCCCAGCATCATTTACATAATACTCTTTGTGAACTTCATGCCCACAAGCCTCTAAAATTCTTCCAATTGCATCACCGTAAGCCGCTCCTCTGCCGTGGCCAACATGAAGTGGCCCAGTTGGGTTGGCTGAAACAAACTCTATTTGAATCTTTTTTTTATCATCAACACTATTATTTCCATAATTCTTAAGTTTAGAATTTGCTAAATTCATAGAACTTATAAATGCTTGCCTTGTTAGCTTAATATTCACAAAACCAGGGCCTGCTGACTCAGCACTTTCTATAAATGATGATTGAGAAAGGTTTGAAGCCAATTCTTTAGAAAGCATAACTGGACTCTTCTTCAAAATACCCGCAGCAATCATGCAAACATTTGATGTAATGTGTCCCTTTGAAAGCTCATCGGTAATTGAGGTTGTATATTTATCCTGAATACTCTTCAACTCCTGTGCTTCTATGCCACAAAAATCTGTAAAAAATGAGTCTATTTTTTTATTAATGTTTTTGATCATGTAGCTATGCTCGGCTAGAGTATTCCTCTGTTCTAGTATCGACCTTGATTTTTTCCCCCTCATTAACAAATAAGGGAACATTAACAATTACACCAGTTTCTAGCTCAGCAGGCTTTGTTGCCCCCGAGACAGTATCTCCCTTAACACCGGGCTCTGACCTAGATATGGTTAACTCAACAAATATAGGTGGCTCAACTAAAATAGGCAGATCATCCCAAGTGACAACTTCACATATTTCTTGGCCTATAAGCCATTTCTTTGCATCTTTCATTACTTCGTCACCAATCTCTATCTGCTCATATGTACTGGAATCCATAAAATGCCAACTACTACCATCAGAGTACAAGAACTCCATCTCTTTATGATCAATATCTGCAGTTTCAACAGACTCTCCAGACTTAAATGTCTTATCATTTGTGTTGCCAGTTATGAGATTTTTATATTTAACTCTCATTACAGCTTGCCCTTTACCAGGCTTATGAAACTCATGGCTAACGATCGAGCAAGGAGCTCCATCTAATAAAAGTTTTGTTCCATTCTTGAATTGGCTTGTAGAAATTTTCATAGTTATGTTATTTTAATTGAAGAGGTCATTAGAATGAAAAAATTATTTATATTTATTATTACTTTCGCAATTGTAACTTCTTGTAGCAAATCAAGCGAACAAACTGAACAAAATCAAGAACTTATTAGTTTTCTTGAAGAAGTAGAAAAGGATGATGAGGCTTTAAATCCAATTATTTATTCAGCGTCATGGATAAGCTCAAATTTCATAACGCACGATTCGCAAATGGTACTTTCTGATTATTCAAAAAGAAGCACTTTAGATGCTCTACAGAAATCAAAAGACGCAAGTGCTTTTAATAATGTTGCCACTTCTGAAAAAAATAGAAGAAAGTTAGAAATTCTTAAAACAGCTTTTGTTATGCCACCACCTTTTGATGAAGCTCTTGCTTCTGAGCTTTCAAAAATAGAAACAAAATTAAGTGCAATGTATGGGAGTGGGCAATATTGTTTTTCTGATAATGACTGTAATGATCTAGAAGGTTTTGAATCAATTATTGACAACTCTAGAAACCCAGACCAACTAAAAAGAGCTTGGAGAGGGTGGCATGAGGTGGGCAAGGCCATGAAGGACCCATATATGAGAATGGTTGAGATAGGGAATCAGGGCGCTCAGGATTTAGGGTTTGCTGATTTATCAGACCTGTGGTTCAGCAAGTATGATATGCCTTCTGAGGAGTTTTTAAGCAGTATTGATGGTGTATGGGATGACGTTAAGCCTCTTTATGATGCTCTTCATTGTCATGTGCGAGATAAGTTAAATGAGGAGTATGGTGATGACATTGTTGATATTTCTGGACCTATTCCTGTCCATCTATTAGGAAATATGTGGGGCCAATCTTGGTCAAATATATACGATATTGTGTATGAGGCAGATAGAACCGAAAGCTCATATGACGTTACCAGCATAATATTAGAAAAAAACTTAAGTGAAATAGGGATGGTAGAGATAGCCGAGGATTTCTTTTTATCAATTGGCTTTGAGTCATTGCCAGAAACATTTTGGGAAAGGTCTTTATTTACTAAGCCACTTGATAGATCGGTCGTCTGCCATGCTTCTGCTTGGAACTTAGACCCAGCAAATAATGATCTCAGAATTAAGATGTGCATCGAAAAAAATGAAGAAGATTTTTCTACAATTCATCATGAGCTCGGTCATATTTTTTACTATCAAGCATATAACCATTTGCCATCTCTATTCAGATCAGGAGCTAATGATGGTTTTCATGAAGCCTTTGGTGATTTACTGACTCTTTCTATAACTCCAGATTACCTCAAACAAATTGGCTTTATTAATCAAGATCAAGCAGAGGAAGCAAAAAATGATGCCATTGGCCTTTTAATGAAACAGGCCTTAGAAGGGGTAGTGGTAGTTCCTTGGGCCCTAATGTTAGATAAATGGAGAGCAGGAGTATTTAAAGGCGAAACAGCTTATGAAGATTTAAATGATTCTTGGTGGGAAATGAGAAACTACTATCAAGGAATATCAGCTCCTGATATTAGGCCAAGTGAGAGCTTTGACCCTGGTGCAAAATACCATATTCCAGCTAACACACCATATACTAGATATTATCTTGCTAGAATTATGCAGTATCAATTTCATGAAGCTCTTTGTAATTCATCTGGATTTGATGGGCCGCTACATGAGTGTTCAATCTATGGCAATACTGATGCTGGCGATAAAATTATTTCCACAATGGCACTTGGAAATAGTGTCCCATGGCAGAATGCTTTTGAAAAAATAACAGGTACCCAAGAGCTAAGTGGTCAGTCTATAATTAATTATTACAAGCCTCTAAAAGATTGGCTTGATATTCAAAATGAAAATAGATCATGCGGATGGAGTAAATCATGAATAAAGTTATAAATATATTAATTTCCTTAGTTGTTTTCCTAGTTGCGCTGTTGATTGCAAATGGAACCGGACTAGATTTGGTTGTTAAAGCTGTAATTATTGCTTTTTGTATGCAATGGATTGCATTTATACCTGCTTACGTTTTTCAAACAGAAAAATTTTATGACCTAATGGGCAGCATTACTTATTTAACAGTAATGTGGTTTTCGTTATATTTCTCATCTAATAATTTTTCAAACTTAAATGGTGCAAATATCGCACTAGTATTCCTTATTAGTCTATGGGCGCTAAGGCTAGGAAGTTTTTTGTTTATGAGAGTTCATAAAGATGGAGAGGATAAAAGGTTCAGAACCATAAAGCCTTCAGCAACCCAGTTTTTTATGACATGGACTCTTCAAGGGCTCTGGGTTTCTTTATGCTCAATGTGTGCCTTAACGGCTATCTCGTCAGACACAGGCGTCTCTGTAAATGCGCTATTTTACATAGGCCTTGGTTTATTTATATATGGATTTTGTACTGAAATAGTTGCTGATAATCAAAAATCAAAATTTAGAGCAATTCCTGAGAATAGAGATAAATTTATTACTACTGGCTTATGGGCTAAATCTAGACATCCAAATTACTTTGGAGAAATAGTTTTATGGTTTGCCGTGGCCTTAATGTCATTTTCTTCTTTAAAAGGATTTCAATACATAACGCTCATCTCGCCTATCTTCACATATCTACTTTTAGTTTATGTGAGTGGGGTAAGAATGCTTGAGTCTAGAGGTCATAAGAAATGGGGGCATTTGGATGAGTATAAGAGCTATCAAAAGTCAACACCAATGCTATTCCCAAAGCTATAATCATTGGGAAAGATGAGATTAAATAAACTTAACATTTAATGTTATATATAGATTTTGCATATATAGCTATCACTGTTATTATATGCAAACTTTTAGGGAGTCAATTATGAAAAATAAATTGTTTTTTATGCAATTATGCATAATATTTTCAATGCCTTTAAGCGCGTTATCTGAAGAAAATATTAATGTTGTAACTACAGCAGTTAATATGGAAAGCGTCTTAAAAGTCGGCAGAGAAAATCAAGAGTTATCTGCATCTTCTCAGGATAAAATTGATGCTACAGAAAGACAAACTGACAAGATAGTCAACGAATGGAAAGCAGTTTCGAAGCAGGTAGAAGGTTTAAAGGTCTACAATGAACAAAAAAGAATTCAGATAAAAGCCCAACTTGAGCTAATGGATAAGCTTGACGATCAGCTTGTACAAGTAGTTGTTATGCAAAGGCAGATTCCCCCTTTAGCACAAAGAATGCTTGAAAGTCTTGAAAGTTTTATATCTTTAGACACTCCTTTTAGATTAGAAGAAAGACAAAATAGAATTGATGTTGTCAGATCATCATTAGCAAAACCAAAGGTAACTGCTTCTGAGCAAGTAAGACAAGTGTTAGAGGCATACAACATTGAAGCAGAGTATGGACGAAAAGTTGATACATATCCGCAAACTATATCTATAAATAATAATGATCTAGAGGTCAACATTCTTGTTATAGGAAGAGTAGGAATGTTTTATCAGACAAAAGATGAGAGATCTAGCGGTCGTTGGAATAATGAAATCGGTGAATGGGAAGACCTTCCATCAAGCTATACAAAGGCAATCAGAGATGGTATTAGAATGGCTAAAAAACTTACGCCAGTAGATATGTTGATGATGCCAGTAATCAAAGGAGAAGCATAATGAAAAATTTAAATATACTTCCGTTCTTTCTAGTATTCTCTTTAGTTTCATCTTTGTTCGCGCAAGATGATGTGGTTGTTGAAGAGCCAACAACAGTCGAAGCTTTACTCTCCTTAGTAAAAGAAGGAAAAACAAGAGAGCAATCAGAGAACGCAGATAGAGAGAAAAAATTTCTATCAAATAAGAATAAGCAGGCCTCAATTTTAGCTGCCGAAAAAAGAGAACTAGCAAGACAAGAAAAAATTGCTGACAAGCTCGAGGCAGACTACAAAAAAAATGAAGAAACTTTAAGAGTTAAAGAGGAGGCTTATAAAAAAGAGCTTGGTTCTTTAGTCGAACTATTTGGGCATCTTCAAAGTTCAGCCGGAGAGGCTGCAGTTCAGTTTGGGGGTTCTCTAACTTCTGCTCAATTTGGGGTAGAAAGAGTTGCGTTTCTCAACGACCTAACAGGAAAAATGTCAGAGACAACAGAGTTACCTACTATCAGAGAAATAGAAGGTCTTTGGTATGAGCTACAAAGAGAGATGGTTGCAAGTGGCCAAGTGGCTAGCTTCAATACAATGGTGAGTGATACTGACGGCACAACATCAGAATGTAATGTTGTTAGAGTTGGCCTATTTAATGCAGTTTGTGATGGTAAATACCTTGAGTACTCAGCTACTAAGGGCCAGTATGCATTTCTACCTAGGCAGCCAGCTGGAAGATTTACAAAAACTGCTAAAAATATTGCCTCATCTCCATCAGGCGAGCAAGTTAAATTTGGTATTGACCCAACAGGTCCTACTGGAGGCAGTCTACTAGCAAACCTAATACAAACTCCTTCTTTAGTTGAAAGAGCTCAACAGGGTAGAGAAGTGGGGTATGCAATTATTGCGGTTGGTACTATTGGTATTCTTATAGCTATATATAAACTTATTGAACTTGCAGGTGTAGCTAGAGCTGTAAAAAATCAAGCTAGCTCAAAAGCTGCTGATCCAAGAAATCCTCTTGGAAGAGTTTTAAAAGTTGGACAAGATAACTTTGAAAAAGACATTGATACTTTAGAGCTAAAACTTGCTGAAGCAATAATGGCCGAAAGACCAGCCATAGAAAGATGGATTGGCGCAGTTAGAATTATTTCTGTTGTGGCACCACTGGCAGGTTTGCTAGGAACTGTTACGGGTATGATCGTTACTTTCCAAATGATTACATTATATGGAACAGGAGATCCAAAGCTTATGGCTGGAGGTATTTCTCAGGCTCTTGTAACAACAGTTTTAGGTTTGTTAGTTGCTATACCAACAACTCTTCTTCATTCTTTTACAGCATCATCTGCTAGAGGAATAATTAGCACTCTAGAAGAGCAAAGTACAGGTATTTTGGCTGAACACTCTGAAGCCAAGTAGGTAGTCGAATGCCATATGCACTTGTAGAAGCACTTTCATCCATAAGAGATTTTATGGAGGCGGGCGGAAGTGTGCTATGGCTTATTGCTATATTAGTATTTTTTATGTGGGGCATGATATTTGAAAGAATATGGTATTTCTCACATGGCC
Source organism: SAR86 cluster bacterium (assembly GCA_029254395.1). GTDB lineage: Bacteria > Pseudomonadota > Gammaproteobacteria > Magnimaribacterales > D2472 > CAJQGY01. Next base: position 8,898 of record JAQWXQ010000105.1, read on the forward strand.
ATAATGTTTATGTTAAAACCCTTGCTGAAAAGTGGAATACTCGTAAAGACAAAACATCGTGGCATGCTCTTCAGATTAGAGAAAAATTAATATCTGAGGCAAAAATACAAATAAATAAAAATATGACCATGATACAAACTTGCGTAATGCTTGCACCGCTTTTTGGTCTTTTAGGAACTGTTACCGGAATGATTGAAGTTTTCCAAGTAATGGCCTTCAATGGTGGTGGTGATGCCAGAGCTATGGCAGGAGGCGTTTCAAAAGCAACTCTTCCCACTATGGCTGGAATGGTAGTTGCACTTTCAGGAGTTTTTATAAGCATATATTTAACTAGTGCAAGTGAGAAACATGAATCAGATCTTAACGATCTAATCAAAAGAGAATTATAGGAGTATTTATGAGAAGAAATGCAATAACAACAGCAGTTAAAGAAGAAGACAGTGAAATAAACTTAACGCCTATGCTTGATGTAGTTTTCATCATGCTTATATTTTTTATCGTTACAGCTAACTTTATAAAAGAACCAGGCTTAGAGATCAATAGACCTGATTCAGATACGGCTGAGACTCAAGAAAATGCCGCTATACTCATAGCCGTAGGTTCCACTGGTGAGGTCTGGATGGATGGAAGAAGAATCGATGTGAGACAAGTAAAAGCAAATGTTGTAAAAATGTTAGCTGATAATCCTCAAGGCTCAGTTGTAATCCAAGCAGATGAAAAAGCAGTTGCTGATACTATAATTAAAGTGATGGATGGAGCAAGAGAAGCTGGAGTTTCAGCAATTTCCCTAGCTTCAGAACCTAAATAAATTAAAAAATATGCAGTCAGTTCTTAAGATTTTTTCAGCTCCTCTGAAAGCACTTCATGCTATATACATATCAGCATTTAATGCAAATAAGTGGGTGGCTGGGATAGGATTTTCAGTCCTCATAACAACAGTTCTCTTCTCAATAATGGTCTTGCTAATATCCCTTGGTGATAGCGGAATAAAAGAGGATAAATCAGTCAAGCTGGCGGATATTGTTATGCCAGAGAGGCAGATAGAAACTTTTATGACAGAAGTTGATAAACCAGAGAAGCCTGATGAGCAGCCAGAAGATATTGCTCAGCCTGATGTGGACCTTCAGCCTTTAGCTGGTTTAGATGTAACAATTAGCAAGCCTAAAGCACAGAAAATGACTGGTGGATCTTTTTTTAGAGATGGAGAGTACATACCTCTTTTTAAGGTTACTCCTATTTATCCTAGACGAGCACAAGAAAGAGGAACACAGGGTTATGCACTTGTTCGGTTTACGATCACTGACAGTGGAACAGTAGAAGATGTAGTTCCTGTTGAGGGAATGTGTGGAGACCCACAAAATCCAGAAACAGAGTTTAGACCATGCACTATGTTTAATAGCGC
>JAQWXQ010000115.1 GCA_029254395.1 SAR86 cluster bacterium
TAAACAAGAACAATTTAAAATCTTACTTAGAATTAGAAAATGTAATATGCGCTGGTTCAAGCGACTTTGTTAGTAAAGATATGCTGGCTGCTGGTGAATGGGAAGATATTGTTTTGAATATTCAAAATATTAAAAAAGATCTTATATAGCTATATATTTAGGGGGAGTTTGATTTGTACTTTAATAATTTAGATTGGTTCATAATAGGTTTTTATGCCTTAGGATTAATAATACTTGCAACATATTTCTCAAGAACTCCTAAAGGAGAAGAGAGAAGTGCTGAAGATTACTTCCTAGCTGGAAGATCTTTACCATGGTGGGCTATTGGAGCATCTTTAATTGCAGCAAATATCTCCGCTGAACAAATTATAGGAATGTCTGGTGAGGGTTTTGTTGTTGGTATGGCTATAGCAGTTTGGGAGCTTACAGCTGCAATTGCATTAATAATTATGGCAAAGTTCTTCTTGCCTCTGTTTTTAGAAAAGCAAATATATACTATGCCGCAATTTCTTGAACAAAGATTTGATTACAGGGTGAGCCTTGTTTTATCTTTTTTTTGGATAATAGTTTATATTTTTATTAACTTAACCAGTGTTTTATGGCTAGGGTCATTATCTATTAATGCCTTAACAGGACTAAGTGTAGAGTATGGTCTTGTATTCTTGGCAATATTCTCACTAGCTTATTCTCTTTCTGGTGGTCTTAAAGCAGTTGCAATGACCGATATTATTCAAGTTATCCTTCTAATATTTGGAGGCTTATCTGTTTCATACATTGCATTAAATCTTATTTCAGAATCAACTGGAACCATACAAGGTCTCAAGATTGTTTACGAGCAGATGCCTGAGAAATTTGACATGATACTTTCATCAGACAATCCTTCTTATAATGCACTTCCTGGTATATGGATTTTAGTTGGTGCGGGAGTTTGGATTGGCCATTTTGCTTATTGGGGCTTCAATCAATATATTACTCAGAGAGCGCTAGGCGCAAAATCCTTAAAAGAAGCTCAGAAAGGTGTCATGTTTGCTGCTTATCTTAAACTACTAATGCCCTTTGTAATTGTTCTTCCTGGTATCTGTGCAGCAGTTTTATTTCCTCTACTAGAAAAATCTGATCAAGCTTATCCAAGTATGATGACGCTTCTTCCAAATGGTTTATTAGGATTAACATTTGCAGCTTTAATAGCTGCTATAGTTTCCTCTTTGGCCTCAATGACAAATAGCGTAAGTACTATATTTACAATGGATGTCTATAAAACTTTTGCAAAAAATAATCCATCACAATCAACATTATTAAAAATAGGTAGGTCTTCTGCGCTGCTTTCAGTTGTAATCGCAGCATTTGTAGCAAAACCTCTTCTGGGAAGTTTTGAAAGGATATTCCAATACATACAGGAATTCACTGGTCTTTTTACCCCTGGTATTTTAGTAATATTTCTAGTTGCTTTGTTTTGGAAGAAAGCAACTGCTCTCTCAGTTCTCACCGCTGCTATAACGTCTGTGGTTTTATCTGTAGCGATAAAGATTGGGTTACCTGATCTGGCATACATACATAGAATGGGTATAGTATTTTTCATGTCTGGATTATCATGCTATTTAACAGCTATGTTCCAAGGAATGAAGGTTCAAGAGAAGGCAATAAATTTATCAGACATAGACTTTTCAACAACAAAGGCCTTTAATCTAAATTGGCTAGTAATAACAATTATTTTAATAATTACATATATTATTTTAGGCTAATCTCATGAAATACATTTCATTCTTTATTTTAATATTTACTGTTTTAGATATAGATGCCTCCTACCCTGAATCTTCATGTGGAAGTCCTATCAATAGCATACCGATAGTCGAGAGTATTATAAAAAAAATGACCTTAGAACAGAAGGTTGGACAAATAATAATGCCCGATATTGATGAGGTATCACCGTCAGAAGCAAGAGAATATCAACTTGGTACTATATTAAATGGTGGTGGAAAATTTCCTAATAAAAATAAATATAGCTCTGTATCTGATTGGAAAAATTTGAGTAAGGAATTTTACAATTCTTCACCAATAGTAGATGGTAAGTTGGTTCCTATCTTATGGGGAACAGATGCCGTGCATGGCCATAATAATGTCATTGGAGCAACAATATTTCCACATAATATTGGGTTAGGCTCAACTATGAATCCTTTGCTTATTAGAAGTATTGGTGATGCAGTTGCCAAGGAGCTATTATCAACTGGAATCATATGGACTTTTGCGCCAACAATTGCTGTGCCCCAGAATGATTTGTGGGGAAGAACTTACGAAGGTTATTCAGAAAACCCTATATTAGTTTCTGAACTTGGTAAGGCTATGATTGTTGGACTTCAAGGAGATTCAAAAGACTTTCTTGATGAAAATCATGTTTTAGCAACTGCGAAGCATTTTTTAGGCGATGGCGGAACTGCCGACGGCATTGATCAAGGCAATACTATTCTTTCAGAAAAAGATTTAATAGAAGTTCATGGCAAACCATACTTAAGCGCAATAGATGCTTGCATTCAATCTGTAATGGCTAGTTTCAATTCTTGGAATGGAATCAAGATGCATGGCAATGAATATTTTTTAAATGATATTTTAAGAATTGATATGGGCTTTGATGGTCTTGTTGTTGGTGATTGGAATGGTCATGGTCAAATTCCTGGTTGTACCAAATCCAGCTGCCCAGAATCATTTAATGCCGGTGTGGATATATTTATGGTTCCAGATGAGTGGAAGTTGCTATACAAGAACACGCTTGATCAAGTTAAGCAAGGCATTATTAACGAATCAAGACTGGATGATGCTGTAAGAAAAATACTAACTGTTAAATTTAAAACTGGACTACTAGATGGGCGAAAACCTCATGAGTACTCTGCAAATAATATAGGATCTGCAAAGCACAGAAAAATAGCAAGGCAAGCTGTGCGTGAATCAATGGTCTTGTTAAAAAATAATGAAAATGTTTTACCTATTCAGGCGCAAAAGCATATTTTAGTTGTTGGAGAGGCCTCAAGAAATATTAAAAATCAAATGGGTGGATGGACAATAACATGGCAAGGTAGAGATAATTCCAATAGTGATTTTCCGAATACCTTAAGTATTTATGAAGCAATAAAAAGTAAGGTTGAGTCAATTGGTGGGACTATAGAGTATTCAAGCAATGGATCTTTTGAGACTAAACCTGATGTTGT
>JAQWXQ010000139.1 GCA_029254395.1 SAR86 cluster bacterium
CAGGGGGTAGAATTTGATGAAACATAGAGTGGCGATTATAGGAAAAGGTAATATTGGGTGGGCAATTAAAGAGCTCCTCAAAAATGACTATGACATAAAACAAGGAGATATCACAGATGGACTTGATGCCAGAGATATTGAGCAGGTAAGAGTATTTTTAAAAGATGTTGATGCCGTTATTTCTGCCGGACCTTTTGCAATTAATAAAAACATTGGAGCAGTGGCCGCAGAGTTAAATATCGGTTATTTCGATCTTACTGAAGATGTAGAAACCACAGAATTTATTAGAGGCATTAAATCCAATAACGTAATGATGCCGCAATGCGGACTAGCCCCAGGAGCTATTAATATTTGTGCAGCATCCCTAATGAAAGAGTTTGATCACGTAAGTGAAGTCATGATGAGGGTTGGAGCACTGCCAAGATTTACCACTAATGAGATGAGTTACTATCTAAGCTGGTCAACCAATGGGCTTATTAATGAATATTGCAACGAGGCTGACGCTATTTATGAAGGAAAATCAATAAAAGTTATGCCTTTAGAGGGAGCAGAAAAAATGATTATCGAAGGTGAGAGTTACGAAGCCTTTAATACAAGTGGTGGTTGCGCCACTATGTGTGAAACCTTTGAAAATAAAGTTGATAACTTGAGTTACAAAACTATCAGGTATCCAGGCCACCTTAATCATATGAAATTCCTTTTTAATGATCTACATCTCAAAAAAAATAAAGATGTTCTTGAAAAGCTATTTGATAAAGAAGTCCCAAGAACAACTAATGATGTCATTATATTTTTCGTTAAGGTGATCGGAGAAATAGAAGGAATACTTCAAGAAAAAACATATTTAAGAAAAATATACGGAGATGATAGGTTTAGTGCAATTCAAAGAACAACAGCATCAGGTGTATGCAGTTGCTTAGAAATGTACTTTAAAGATCAAATTCCAAAAAATGGATTCACTAAACAAGAATCGATTGTTTGGGAGGATTTCACCGCCAATCAATTTGGAAGTGTTTATTTGTAAATTATTCTTTATGAACAAATATCTCTTCAAGAGATGCCTCAAAGAATCTTGTAAGCTTAATCGTTAAGGTTAGTGATGGGTCAAATTTACCATTTTCTATCGAATTAATAGTTTGCCTGCTTACCTCAAGATGGTGCGCAAGGTCTCCTTGGCTTATGCCTTTAACTTTTCTTAATTTTTTAAGATTATTTTCCATTATTTTAGATATTCTTTATGAAAACGAGCCCCACCAATCATTGTACCTATGGCAAAAGCTAGAAAAAACTCATAGTAAGAAGGCTGAAAATCAAAATAAGGTGCCGCCAATGAGATTCCAATCCCAAGAAATACAAATCCTAGTGACCCCCAGCTTAAAACATAATCATGATACCTTTTAAATAGTTCATCCTGAGTTTTAACAAATTTAGTATAAAAAGTTATCGCAATTGTCCCGCAAACTATCACAGCCAGCCTTGCAAAAGTAAATAAAATTCCAGTATTAGGATCACCTTCATTATTTGCGCTTAAAAATCCTGTTTCGCCTCCGGCAAGATGAAAGCCCCATGCAAGAGCGCCTAGAAAGAAAAAAACCATAGAAGTAACATAGTTTTTTTTGTCTTTTTTGTTCAAGGACTTCACATCAATCCAAGACCCATAAAATGAAATTTTAGCCATAATTTTTATCCCCAAATTATTATATTTTGTTTAAAAATATAATGTCAAGTTTGCTTTACAGAAATAAAACTCACTTTTAAAGAAAAAAAAGTGAATTAGCATCAAAAAAATGCAATACTTTGCTTTATGAAAAACAAATTTTATATATTGCCACTTATATTTATGCTGTTCACCTCAGGGTGCGCTCTCATAACTGATGAGTATCAGGCAAATCAGAGAAAAGTCATTGCTTATTTGTTGGAAGACCTTCCTCTTCCATCTGATGCACAGATTGTTAAAGCTCCGACAGTTCTCTTAGGTACGGGTGAAGCAATATCAGGACGCATAATTCTTACATCTAACTACAGCCCTGCAGAAAATCTTATATTTTATGGTACAGAAACTCTCTCAACAGGCTGGAGTCTTGTTTCGTCTAAAGTTGGAGAAGAGGTAACACTTGTTTATGCAAAAAATGGCAGGTTTGCTACGATCTACTTAAGCCCAAAAGATACTGTCAGAAGTTTTATGACTGGTGATTATGGAAGTGATATTGATATTTCAGTAGTTCATCCAGATGCAATTGGCGTCCAAAATCCATATGATCAACTTCAGTATGAGGACCTTTCCGAAACTCCTTAGTCGTTTCTGGAACTTAAATTATGGAGCCTTTAAATTTACTAGGCCTAACGCATCTAGTTATTGTTGCTATATGCATCCTAGGCATAATCTATATACCAAAATTTTTTATCAATTCATCTGAACAGGCTAAATCAAATCTAGCTTATGCAATTATTTTATTGATCTTGGTAAATCAAAGTATGGATTTATATTT
>JAQWXQ010000014.1 GCA_029254395.1 SAR86 cluster bacterium
TATATATAACTTCGCATAATATATATTATGTTTAATTATAAAGTATTCTTTAGTTTATATAATTAACTGCTATTTAGATTTATGCCCTGGCGTTAGATTAGACTCTTCAATACCAGCAATTGCACAGATTTCATCTTTGTCTGAGACATCTCCTGTAACACCAACAGCACCAATATTCTTACCATCTTTTTGAATAAGCATTCCGCCTGGGGTTGGTACAAGTTTACCGCCAGCCATTGTTTGCATTCCAGTTACAGCTGGTGCTAATCTTGGTTGTCCTTCAAATACGTCTCTAAGCGTATTAGATGAAACGTTGAAGGCCAAACATGTCCATGCTTTAGCATAAGCTATATCAGATCGTATTAAACCAGATCCTTCTTCTGATAATGTTGCTCTAACAACGCCTGCGACATCGATTACAGTTACTGTTAGTGGCATTAAATTCAAATCACGTCCTTTTTTAAGAGCTTCTTTACATATTGAAAGAGCTTCTTCTAAATTAATCTCACCTGGGTTAATTATCATACGTTTCCTGTTATATTTATTTTTAATTATATATCTTTATGAATCACCTATTAAAGTTAATTTAGTTTAAAATGATCAAATGTCAAAAGAAGATAATTTAGAATTCGAAGGTGAAGTTATAGAAACTTTGCCAAATACTACATTTAAAGTAAAACTTGAAAATGATCACGTTATAGAGGCTCATATATCTGGAAAGATGAGAAAACACTATATAAGGATTTTAACTGGTGACAAAGTAAAGGTTGAAATGAGTCCGTATGATCTAACAAAAGGTCGAATTACATTTAGAGGTAGATAACTTAAACCTTAATTGCTTTTTTTACTTCTTTAAAAACCAAACCACCCTTCTCTATATCTAATTTTATCACTCCACCGGATTTTAATGATCCAAATAAAAGCTTGTCCACAAGAGGTTTTTTAATATTTTTTGATATAAATCGTTCCATTGGTCTTGCCCCCATTTCTTTATCATAGCCATTTTCTGCTATCCAATTAATAACCTTAGATGATACATTTATCTCAACATTTCTCTTATCTAACTGAGCTTGTAATTTAATTAAAAACTTGTCAACAATTGATAAAATTACCTTAGAATCTAGGTAATCAAACTGAATGATTTCATCAAGCCTATTTCTAAATTCTGGTGAAAATAGCTTATTTAATGAGCCCATAGCATCACTTTCATTAGAGCTTTTATTAAAACCTATATTTCGTTTTGCTAATAATTCAGCACCTATATTTGTTGTCATAACAACAATAATATTTCTGAAATCTGCTTTTCTACCATTATTATCAGTAAGTACACCTGCATCCATAACCTGTAACAAAATATTAAATATATCTGGATGAGCTTTTTCTATTTCATCCAACAGAAGAACTGCATTGGGTGATTTAACCACAGCTTCAGTAAGAAGACCTCCCTGATCAAACCCCACATAACCAGGCGGAGCACCTATCAATCTTGACACTGTATGTCTTTCCATATACTCACTCATATCAAATCTAATGAGATCTATACCAAGTATTTCTGAAAGCTGTTTGGTGATTTCCGTTTTACCAACACCCGTTGGTCCAGTAAATAAAAATGAGCCTATAGTTTTATTATCATCTCTAAGCCCTACCCTTGAGAGTTTAATAGCATTTGAAAGAGTTTCTACAGCATGATTTTGACCAAATATTACTCTTTTAAGATTTTCCTCTAATGCTTTTAAGCTTTTTTTGTCTGCAGCTGTAATGCTTTGTTCAGGTATTTTAGTTATTTTTGAAATAGTTTTTTCAATATGCTTTTTTTGTACATTAACTTTTTTATTATTTTTCCTTTCAATATTTAACATTGAGCCAGTTTCATCAATAACATCTATAGCTTTATCTGGAAGAAACCTATCATTCATATATTTTGAAGATAATTCTATTGCAGCCTGAATTGATTCATTAGAAAATTTAACATTATGATATGACTCATATATAGGCTTCAGACCAGATATAATTTCCATACAGTCATCAAAATTTGGTTCGTTAACATCAATTTTCTGGAACCTTCTTGATAATGCTTGGTTTTGATTAAAAATACCTCTGTACTCTTGAAATGTAGTAGACCCTATGCATCTTATCTCGCCTCTAGCAAGAGCCGGCTTAAGAAGGTTAGATACATCCATTGAACCTCCAGAAGCAGAACCAGCACCGATTATTGTATGAATTTCATCTATAAATAATATAGGTTTATTTTGTTTCTTTAAAAATGAAATTACCGCCTTTAACCTTTTTTCAAAGTCACCTCTGTATTTAGTACCAGCAATTAAAGCTGCTATATCTAAAGCATAAACCGTAGTATCTTTGATTATTTCAGGAACTTTGCCTTCATTAATTAAGCAAGCCATTCCCTCTGCAATTGCTGTTTTGCCAACACCCGACTCTCCTACTAGCAATGGATTATTTTTAGTTCTCCTTGATAAAATTTGTATCATTCTTTCAACTTCTAATTTTCTACCAATAAGAGAATCTATTTTCTTTTCCTTTGCTAAATTATTTAAATTAATTAAGTAATCTGACTCAGATTTTGATGTTTTTGAATCTTCTGATGAATCTACATTATCAACTTGATCACTTTCTTTTTTTTCTTTCGGTCCATGAGATAAATATGAGACAACATCAAGCCTAGACAAGCCGTTTTTATTAAGAAGAAATACGCTGTGGCATTCTTTTTCTGAGAAAATCGCCACCAAAACATTAATTGGTTTTACAACTCCTTTTCCTTGAGATTGAATATGAAAAACAGACCGCTGTAGAACTCGTTGAAAGCCAAGAGTTGGTTGAACTTGTTTTTTAAGGTCAGATCTAAGAATAGTAGTTTTTTTAAGATGATCATTGATTGAGTCTTTAAGTTGATCAATTTTAATATTATGAGAGTCTAAACAAGAAACTACATCACTGTCACTTAAGATCATTAAAAATAGATGTTCTACTGTTATATATTGAATATTGGAATCCTGGGCTTTATCAAAAAGCGATGCTATGGATATTTCTAGATCTTTGCTAAACATATTAATCAGTTAGTGGTTCAATTTCACTCAATAGCGGGTGGTGATGACTTTTTGAGAGTTCATTAACTTCATGTGACATCATTTCCGCAATCTCTTTAGAAAATATACCACAAACACCCTTCCCTTTTGTATGAACAGACATCATTATTTCAGTGGCTTTATCATGATTATGATTAAATACTGACTGAAGGACATAGACAACAAACTCCATAGGAGTGTAGTCATCGTTTATTAGAATTACTTGATATTGAGGAGGCTCTTTAAGTTCAGGATCTTTTTCAAGTACAGAAGTACCAATATCATTTGAATCTGGTACTTCTGCTGAAAGCTTATTCATTACATTCTTTTAACCATTTCATCTGCAAAACCAGAACAGGAGACTAAATCAGCGCCCTCCATCATTCTTTCAAAGTCATAAGTTACTTTCTTTGCACCAATAGCTCTTTCCATAGATTTTATTATTAGATCAGCAGCTTCAGTCCAGCCCATATGTCGTAGCATCATTTCGGCTGATAGTATTAATGAACCAGGATTCACTTTATCTTGTTTTGCATATTTTGGTGCAGTTCCGTGTGTGGCCTCAAAAACTGCATATTTATCTGATAAATTTGCACCAGGTGCAATTCCAATACCGCCAACACATGCTGCAAGTGCATCGGATATATAGTCACCATTTAGATTCATAGTAGCAATAACATCATAATCCTTAGGTCTAAGTAATATCTGTTGAAGGAAAGCATCGCAAATTACATCTTTAATAATAATTTCGTTGCCTGTTTTTGGGTTCTTAATAACTTGCCAAGGGCCACCATCTAACTCAACACCGCCATATTCAGTATTAGCTATTTCATAACCCCAGTCCCTAAATGCACCTTCTGTGAATTTCATGATATTTCCTTTATGAACCAAGGTAACAGATGATCTATCATTCTCTATTGCATAATCAATTGCAGACTTTACCAATCTTGATGTGCCTTCAAAGGATATAGGTTTTACGCCAAGGCCTACATTTTGTGGGAATCTGATTTTATCGCTATTGAACTCATCTTTTAAAATACTAGCAAGTTTAATGGCCTCGTCAGAATTTGCTTGGAACTCTATACCTGAATATATATCTTCTGAATTTTCTCTAAATATAACCATATCTACATTTTGTGGCTCTTTTACAGGAGAAGGAACGCCATCAAAATATCTAATAGGTCTAAGACATACATATAAATCTAAAATCTGCCTCAAAGATACATTTAGGGATCTAATACCTCCACCTACTGGAGTTGTTAAAGGCCCTTTTATGCTTACAACATAGTCTCTAAGTGCATCTAATGTTTCTTCTGGCAGCCATACATCCTCACCATAGACCTGTGTTGCTTTTTCACCACAAAAAACTTCCATCCATTCTATTTTTCTTTCACCTAAATAGGCTGTTTTAACAGCACTATCAACGGCTTTAATCATAGCAGGGGTAATGTCGTAACCAATACCGTCGCCTTCAATGTATGGTATGACTGGATTATTTGGAACTACAAGTTTGCCATCAATGTATGAAATTTTTTCACCACTTTCTGGAATTTTAATTTTTTCGTAAGACATTTTTTTACCCCGTAATATAAGATTTCTTAATCAAAATCGGTGATAATTATACTCCTAAAATTTTTAATATAAAACGAATTAAGCACGATAATGACAGAGATAAAAAAAACAGTAGTAGTTGGGATGTCTGGCGGTGTCGACTCGTCAGTTGCCGCTTATCTGTTAAAAGAACAAGGGTATGAAGTTAAGGGGCTATTTATGCAAAACTGGCAGAATGAGCCTGGTGAGGTTTGTACTTCTGAGCAGGATTTTAAAGATGCATCAATGGTTTGTGATAAATTAGATATACCCCTTCACAGAGCTAATTTTTCTGATGAATATTGGGATAGAGTATTTAAAGATTTTTTAAGCGAACATGAAAAAGGAAGGACACCAAATCCAGATATCCTGTGTAATAGAGAAATTAAATTTAAATCTTTCTTGGATTATGCGCTTAAGATTGGAGCTGATCTCATTGCAACAGGTCATTATGCAAGTACTGTTGATAAAAATGGAATAACCTATCTTGCTCGTGCAGTTGATATAACAAAAGATCAAACCTATTTTCTTCACGAGGTTAGTTCTAAGGAATTTTCAAAAACTATTTTTCCATTATCAAATATGAAAAAAGATGATGTCAGAAAACTAGCAATGAGATTGGGCTTGGTGAACGCAGAAAAAAAAGATTCTGTTGGTATATGTTTTATCGGGGAACGAAATCTAAAAGATTTTTTAGGACGTTTTATAACCTTCAAATCTGGAAATATTAAAGATGAAAATAATAACGTTATTGGTCAACATAACGGCGCGTTACTATATACAGAGGGTCAAAGACAAGGCTTGAACATTGGTGGAGTTAAGGGAAAGCCTGAGCTTCCTTGGTATGTTTATAAGAAAGATATACCCAATAATACAATTTACGTTTGTCAGGGTGGAGATAATGAGCTATTGATGAGCATTAGAGTGATGATTGATTCACTTCATCAAATTAATAATGAAGAACTAGAGCTCCCTTTTGATTGTTATGTTCAGGTAAGGCATTTACAGAAACCAATTCTTGCACAATTAAAATGTGAAAGTTCTAATTACTATATAGACTTTAAACAACCAGTTAGAGCCGCGGCACCTGGGCAGTCAGCAGTCATATATAAAGATAATATATGTATAGGCGGAGGTATCATTTCTAAATCTTTCAACAGCATTAAATAGAACTAGAAAATTAATATAAAATAAACTATGGATAAAAACTTTAACAACATCTCTCCTTTAGACAACAGATACTCATCTAAAATCGAACCAACTCGTTCAAATTTCTCAGAAGCTGCTCTGGTAAAAATTAGATATGTTATTGAAATTGAATGGTTAATTTTTATTTGTGTAAATAAACCAGATCTATTTAAGTCTATTAGCAAAACTACAATAAAAAAACTTCATAAATTAAAGGACTTATTTGATGAAACAAGTGTATCTAGAATAAAAAAAATTGAGTCAGTAACTAACCATGACGTTAAGGCTATCGAATATTTTATAAGAGAGCAATTTGAAAATGATAAAGTATTAAAAAATTATATTCACCTTATTCACTTTGGATTAACAAGTGAAGATATTAATTCATTGTCTTATGCTGTAATGATCAAGAATGGTATCTCTTTATATTTAGACGAACTAAATCTTGTAAAAAAAGATATTAAATCTAAATCAAAAAAATGGGCTAAGGTAGTATTTCTTGCAAGAACTCATGGGCAGCCCGCCTCTCCTTCTACTTTAGGTAAAGAAATGTCAGTATTTAATTCTAGGCTTTATGAACAAATTCAGGCATTAAAGAATGTAGAACCACTTGCTAAATTTAGTGGTGCGACTGGAAATTATCATACATTTAAAGTTATTGATCCAAACTTTAACTGGCAAACTTTTACTGCAAAATTTATTAAACAATTTAAAGTGAATCAGAATACACACACAACCCAAATAGAACCTCATGATTGGATAGCAGAAACATCACATTGTTTGATAAGAATTAACAACATATTGATAGATTTGAGCCAAGACTCATGGATATATATATCAAACGAAATTTTTAAGTTAAAACTTTTAAAGAATGAGGTTGGTTCTTCAACCATGCCTCATAAAGTAAATCCTATTGACTTTGAAAACAGTGAAGGCAATCTCGGCTTGTCAAATGCTCTGTTTGATTATTTTGCAAATAAGTTAACTAAATCTCGCCATCAGAGAGATTTGTCTGATTCTACGGTCTTGAGAAATGTGGGTCTTGGATTTGGTTATTCAATTATCGCACTTAAGTCTCTTATAAAAGGTTTGGGGAAAATTGAGCCTAATAAAAAATTTATATCAAATGAGCTTAATGCAAATTGGGAGATCTTAGCGGAACCAATCCAAACTATAATGAGGGTTGAGGGTATACCCGATGCTTACGAGCAACTTAAAGCGTTTTCACGTGGATCCAAATTAGATAAAGACAGTTACATACAATTTGTTAAAAATTTAAATATCTCAAAAACTTCAAAAGAAAAGCTTCTAATACTAACTCCTGCTTCTTACATTGGATCAGCCGTTGAGCTAGCAAATGCTATAAAATAACTAATTATGTAGTTAAACTACATAAAATAATAACCAAAAGCTTGAATCTAAAGGCTTTATTTTAATCATTGACTCAATAAAGTTAATATTATTAACTACACTACATAACTTAATTATTGGTGGTAACCATGAGCAAAATAGATATAAATGACATAGGTAATATTCAGATGATGAACTCTACTAATTGGAGCTCAATAAATCCTGAATATGTAAAAAGAATGCGTCTACAAAACCAATTCCAGTCAGGAATAGATATTGCTAAATATACTGCCTCTATAATGAGAAGAGATATGGATGAATATGATGGTGATACAAGTAAATATACTCAATCACTTGGTTGCTGGCATGGTTTTATCGGACAACAAAAGCTTATTTCAATTAAAAAACATTTTCAAACAACCGATAAGAAATACCTCTACTTGTCTGGATGGATGGTTGCTGCACTGAGATCTGAATTTGGTCCATTGCCAGATCAATCAATGCATGAAAAAACATCTGTAGCATCATTAATTTCAGAGCTATATACCTTTCTAAGGCAAGCTGATGCTAGGGAGTTAGGTGGATTATTTAGAGATTTAGATAAAGCAAATGATACAGATAAACAAAAAATACAATCTAAAATAGATAATTTCCAAACACATATTGTCCCAATCATTGCAGATATTGACGCAGGTTTTGGTAATGAAGAGGCTACATATTTAATGGCTAAACAAATGATTGAAGCAGGAGCTTGTTGCATACAAATCGAAAATCAAGTTTCTGATGAAAAACAGTGTGGTCATCAAGATGGTAAAGTGACAGTTCCCCATGCTGACTTTCTAGCTAAAATAAATGCAGTAAGGTATGCATTTCTTGAGTTGGGTGTAGATGACGGAGTTATAGTTGCAAGAACAGACTCCCTAGGAGCTGGTCTCACTAAGCAAAT
>JAQWXQ010000070.1 GCA_029254395.1 SAR86 cluster bacterium
ACAGTGTATGGCATTTTGCACAATACTTAAAAGAATGTGCGCCAATTTACTGTTAGATTAAATTATATAATAGTATTAACATTATAAACTGCAATGAAAATATTATTTACCTTTTTGTCTATTATCCCTAAAAGCTTTTATAGGTTTTGTATTAGAGCCTATCTATTAACAGGTCTTTATAAGTTTTCAGAGTCATATAAGGTGACTTTGTCTAATATTAAAATAGTAAGACCTTTTTTATCTGAGGCAGAAGTATTAGACGCATCAAGAAAAAGTTATGCTGAGTCTCTCCTTAGCATATATGAAACATTTTATTCTTGGTCTAGAAAGTCAAGCAGAATTAATAATAATATTTTAGTTGTAAAAAATAACTATCTTCTTCAGAAACACATACAAAACCAAAATGGTTTAGTTGTTGTTGCTATTCATAATAGAAGTATTGATATGTTGCTTTCATGGATAAATTCGCAAACAAGAACAGTCTCTTTATATAAAAAAATTAAACTAAAGACTTTGGATAAATATGTTCGAAAAATCAGAGAAAATAAAATAAACAAAACGTTTGAAACTTCAGTGTCAGGGGTTAGAGAAATATTTAAATCTCTCAAGAATAACGAGGTCATAGCAGTCGCATCAGACCAGGTTCCGGCTAGGGGCAACGGTGAGTATGTTCAGCATTTTGGAAAAATGGCATATACCACCACCCTTGTTCCCAGGCTTGCTTGCAAGACCCACAAGCCTGTTATATTTTGCTGCCTTAATTCGTTAGACAACTCAAATTATTTATCTATAAATATAGAGCCAGCTCATAACGACTTGTTTGTTCAGAGTGAGTGTTTACTATCAATGAATAGTACTATTGAAAAGCTTATTAATAATAAATTAAGTGACTATTCGTGGGAGTATAAAAGGTTTCGAAGACCAATGGTTGGGGAACCAGACCCTTATAAAAACTAGATTATTTATCCCAAAAAACAGTTGTAAATAATACAAGTAAAGTAAATATCTCAAGCCTGCCTAATATCATCGCAAAGGCTAAGACGCCTTTGCCAAAATCTGTAACTGAGCTATATGTTTCGGATACAGATCCAAGGCCTGGACCTAAATTATTTAAACATGCACCAATTGCAGAAAAAGCACTTTCAAAATCCATTCCAGTTGCTAATAGTGATAATAATAAAAGCATAAATGAAATAATATATATGGAGAAAAATCCCCATACTGATTCAGCAACCTTATCGTCAACAGCCTTTGACCCAATCTTTAATGATACGACAGCGTTGGGGTGAACTAGCCTCATGATATTAATCTTTGCATGGTTGATCATAATAAGAACCCTCCATGACTTTATACCTCCACCAACTGAACCAGAACATGCCCCTATAAATGCACCAACCAAAAGAAGAAACGTAATAACTGTTGGCCATGATGAATAATCTGTACTAACAAAACCAGTTGTTGTTACTATCGATACAGACTGAAACAGAATTTGTCTTAGCGATGCACCGTCATAACCCAATAAATAGCAAAATAAAATCGAAAGAACAAATATTAAAAGCAAGATAGAGGTAAAAAACCTTAATTCTGCATCATGAAAGTACTTTAAGGGCTTTCTTTTATATATTGCAAAATAATGTAAGGCATAACTAAATGCAGATAAAAGCATAAAAACTATGCAAATAAGCTCAATAGAGAGGCTATTAAAGAAACCTATGCTCGCATCATGGGTTGAGAAGCCTCCTATAGATACAGTACTTAGGCTATGAGAAATAGCATCAAAAGCAGTCATTCCAGCCAGGTAATAAAGGGCTGCACAAGCAAACGTTAATGTTAAATAGATTAACCATAGGGCTTGAGCAGTTTCTTTTATCCTTGGTGTAAGCTTCTGATCGTTTAATGCACCTGGAATCTCTGTTTTAAACAACTGCCCACCACCAATTCCCAAAAGCGGCATAACAGCTATTGCCAAAACAATAAGACCCATGCCACCCATCCACTGCAACATTTGTCTATAAAACAATATAGACTCAGGCAATAGATCCAAACCAGATATAACAGTTGCACCTGTCGTTGTTATTCCAGACATTGATTCAAAAAAGGAGTCAACAAATGACATGCCTGATAATACAAACGGCATAGAACCAACAAATGAAAGAACAACCCAGAAGAGGGTTATTATCACAAAACCATCTTTTGTTCCCATTTCCTCATTACTTTTTCTCGTAACTGACCAAGTTAAGAGCGCTGGAATAAAAGTAGCCACAAAGGTGGTTAAAAAAATATACTCAACACCATCTTCAAAGAAAAATGAGATGCCTAAAGGAGCTAGAAGAGATATGCTAAATAACATTACTAGAACACTAAAGAGATTAATGATAGGTTTAAAAGCCATTATCCTTCTTTAAATAACCTCTCAACCTCTTTTAAAGTATTTTTATCTTCTAAAAATACAATTAAATGGTCGCTCAAAGAAAGGGTTACATCCTTACTTGGCATGATTACTTCCCCATGTCTTACAATTGCAGCGATAGAGGCCCCCTCTGGCATAGGGATCATTTCAATAGATGAGCCAAATAAATGAGATGTATGTTCATTGGCATGCACAATTCCTTCAACAGCCTCGGCGCCAGAATCCATTTTAAGCAAAACGTCTTGCGCAACATCACTTTCTCGCAAGTCTTGCAATACAGATGACACAGTTAGCCTATATGGGGCTATATAAGTGTCTATAAACCCTGGTACTAGTTTCAAATACGAAGGATTATTTAAAATAATCATTGTTTTTTTTGCACCAAGTTTTTTGGCCAATAGCGAAGACATAACATTTGTCTCATCATCATTGGTTAATGCGCAAAAAACATCAATTGAATCAATATTTTCACTTTTCAACAGACCATCATCAGTAGCAGAGCCATTTAAAACAATAGTTTTATCAAGATCTCTAGATAATTTCTCACATTTCTCATGATCAGAGTCAATAAGTTTCACTTTATAATTATTTTCAAGCTCTTTGGCTAACGAGTAGCCTATTTTTCCGCCACCCACAATCATAATTCGTGAAAATGTCTCACCCTGTCGAAACTCATCAACTATAGCATCTATGTTTTCAGCATCCGTAATAAAATAGACCTCATCATTGTCTTTGATGATTGTGTCTCCGTTTGGAATAAAGGGTTTTGACTTTCTATAGATCATTGGCACATATGCATCAATATCTGGCATATCGTCTTTAATATTCTTAAGCTCTCTACCCACTAGCTTGCCTTGCTTCTTTGCCTTAACCGAAACTAGTTTAACCTTGCCATCTGCAAACTCCTCAATTTGATTCGCACCAGGATGAACGATTAGTTCTCTTAGATGACTGGTGACCTCATACTCAGGACTTATTGGCATATCAATAGCACCATCTCCAAAAATATTTAGATCGTCAATATATGCAGTGTCCCTAAACCTACATATTGTTTTTTTGGCATTAAATTGTTTTTTTGCAATCTGGCAGGCAATAATATTAACCTCATCATTGCTCGTAACAGCTATGACAATTGTGTCCTCATCAACGCCTAATTTCTGCAAAGAGTCTTTATGCGCAGCATGGCCAACAACACACCCAACATCAAGCTTCTCTTGCAGTAAATCAATCTTAGATTTGCTTTCATCTACTATTGAAACTTCATAGTTATTATTTGATAGATTTCTGGCCAAACTACTCCCAACTCGACCAGCTCCTAATATCGCTATCTTCATAGTTAGTAAATTAAACCTCTTTCATGATAATTAAAAGACTTTATGACAAATATTAATTTATTGAAAAAAATCTCTATAAGAGTTAAATGCATCTTGAGAGCTAATAATATTTTTATTAGGGAATTGTAAGTGAGTGATTACTATTGATGAATCATATGTTTTAATAGAAAGTCCTTCCTTAGTAAATGATATAATTTTACCCGGGGCAACCAAAGAATTAGTCTCCTCTTCAAACATATTATGAATTTTTATCAGATTTTCTTTATATATAAAAGATATACCAGGCCACTCATTAAAGGCTCTAAATTTATTTTCAATTTCATTTGATGACTTTGAAAAATCTACCAATGAGTCCCCTTTATTAATTTTTTTACAGTAAGTTGCTATATCAGAATCTTGCTTTGTATAAGACAAGTCTTCATTATCAATTTGATTTAAGAGGCCTGAAATTTTAGAAATAGATAGTGCGCTTAGTTGGAATTCAAGCTGAGTTTTATTCCAAGATTTATCGATCGTTAATTCGTGTGATTGAACAATATCACCCTCATCCATTCCAAGTGACATTTTCATAAAAGAAATTCCCGTCTTTTCCTCATTATTTAAAATGACTGATTGAATGGGAGAGGCGCCTCTATATTTTGGAAGAAGAGAATAGTGAATATTTATTGCAATTTTTGATGGGCTTTTAAGAAACCATTCTGGTAATATTTTTCCATATGCCGAAACAAGCAACACATCAAAATTGAGATTAAGAATATCTTTCTTGAAATCTTCATCTAAACAGTGCGGCTTAAATATTTTTAAAGAAAGATCATTAGCCATTTTTGAGACATCAGACTCTATCTTTAAATTGCCACGCTTTCTTCGTTTATCAGGCTGGGTTACAACCCCAACAATCTCATGGTTAGTTTTTTCTTTTATAAATTTAAGTACCTCTGCGGAGGGGGTTGGAGATCCAGCAAATAGTATATTCATATATTCTTTTAATTTCTTGTATTATCGTTGAAAAACATACTTATTTCTTTAAAAGCTTCTTTTTAATCCTATCTCGCTTAATTGGACTAATATAATCAACCATCAGCTTTCCATCTAAATGATCTATTTCATGCTGAATACAAACAGTTAAAAGGCCTGAAGGCTCTTCTTTGTGAGCCACCCCATCTAAATCTTGCCATTTTAAAATAATATTACTAGGTCTTGTAATTTCCTCATTAAAACCAGGAACAGATAGACATCCCTCTTCAAACGCATACATTAGATCAGTATTTAATATTTCAAAAGTTGGATTAACAAAGTATTGTGGCGCATTTCTTTCGTCACTAACATCAATTACTATTAAACGAATATGCTTATCCACCTGTGTGGCTGCCAAACCAATGCCATTTTCATCGTACATTAATTCAAGCATGTCATGTGCTAATTTTTTTAGACTTTTGTCGAATTTTGTAACTTTTTCCGCGATTTTTCGCAGTCTAGGGTTTGGAAATTTTAAAACTTTTAAGTTGTTGCTCATATTTTTAGGCTTTAAAAGCCTAGTTTATTACATTTTGTTAAATTATAATCTAAAGGTCAATTAACAACATTATAAACTATGACCATTAAAACCACAGATGTAGCAATAATTATGGGATCAGACTCTGATTTGCCTGTTGTTGAGGCAGCATTTCCAATTTTAGAGTCTTTTGGCATAAATTATACAAAAAACGTTCTATCAGCTCACAGGACACCACATGCTGTAATAGATTTTATTAATAAATCAGAATCAAATGGATGTAAGGTATTTATAGCTGCAGCAGGCATGGCAGCCCATCTTGCCGGTGCGCTTGCAGCACACACAACAAAGCCCGTCATTGGTATACCTATTGAATCAGGTGGAATGGGTGGAATGGATTCATTACTAAGCACAGTTATGATGCCTCCTGGTGTTCCTGTTGCAACAGTTGCTGTAGGCAAAAGCGGTGCAAAAAATAGCGCGATATTAGCAGTACAAATACTAGCAACCAGTGATGAAAATCTTTCGAGCAAGCTTGACGATTATAAAGAGAATATGAAGAACGAAGTTCTCGATAAAAACAATAAACTAAATTCTTAATTGTCGTTAAAAAAATCTCTTAACATCACTGAATCAATACAATGGTTTAGTGATGGAAATATCCTTGCCCATCCGACCGAAGGTGTCTGGGGTTTGGGTTGCAACGCTTTAGATGCATCTGCTTATAGAAGTCTATTTGCACTTAAAAAAAGAGATACTAAAAATAGCTTTATTTTATTATGTAGATCACTTCAATCTATAAAAAAATACATACAAACTCTCTCATTAAGCGATGAAAGTTTGCTTAATAATACTTGGCCTGGCCCCGTTACTTTTGTAATTAGATACAACAATGCAATACCCGAGCACCTAAAAAATGACACAGGTAAACTAGCTTTTAGAGTAAGTAATCACTATCCTATAAAAGCTTTATTAAAAGACTTTGATGGCTTATTCGCATCTACTTCTGCAAATATATCAGGAGAGCCTATCCTTCAATTTCCACAGGAAATTATCGATATTTTTGCTAATGACAATCTTGCATATTATGATGAAAAACTAGGCAAAGAGATGAAGCCGAGCACGATAATAGATCTAGAAACAAAAAAGATTTTAAGACACTAATATGAAAGACTTTGAGAAGAGATTTAAATCAATACAATCTGAAATTATTAATTTATATTCCGGCTTTGAAAAGTCTAAAAAAGCTTCAATAATATCCGATTCATGGAAGAGGCCTGAGGGTGGGGGAGGCAGAACATTTGTGATACAAGAAGGTGCATTTTTTGATAACTGTGCTGTTAATTTTTCTTCTATTTTTGGTTCTAAATTACCAAAAGCTGCCATTGGAAACTCTATAGTAAAATCAACAAGATATGGCTATCAAGCTATGGGAGTTTCAGTCATAACGCATCCAAAAAACCCTAATATTCCAACAAGCCATATGAACGTAAGATTATTCTGTATATTGGATAAAAATAACAATATTAAAGACTGGTGGATTGGTGGTGGCTATGATTTGACCCCATACATTATATTTAAAGAAGATATAAGCCTGTGGCATGACCAAGCAAAAAAAATGTTAGATTCATATAGCAAAAAATACTATAACAACTTTGCCCAAAACTGTAACGAGTACTTTTATATACCTCATAGGAAGGAAAGAAGAGGTATAGGTGGAATATTTTTTGACAACACTAAGCATCTAACGATTGATAAAAGCATTGAAATGCTTACTTCAATAGCCCAATCTTATGCTGAATCTTATGCTGAAATAATAAAAAGAAGATTTAAAACTCCCTTTTCTGCAGAAGATAAGGAATTTCAAAGCCTCAGAAGAGGTAGATATGTAGAATTTAATTTAGTAAATGACAGGGGAACAGCTTTTGGCCTTCAGTCTAATGGAAGGACTCCATCAATTCTTGCTTCTTTGCCGCTAAATGCTTCATGGAAGTATAAAAAAGAAAAAACCTTGGAATTGAGAGAAAAAAAACTAGTTAAAACAATTAATAGAGATTGGAATGCCAAAAATATATAGGCTGGGAGTTGTTGGAAATCCAATTGAGCACTCTTTGTCCCCATTTATTCATTCAAGATTTGCAAGAAATGAAAAAATTAACCTTATATATAAGGCCTATAAAGTAGAGCCTGACTCTTTTGAAGAGTTTGTAGATAGTTTTTTTAACTCTAAAGAGTCCAAAGGCCTAAATATAACCCTCCCTTTTAAATATCATGCATCGAAATTGAGCGGAATCATATCAACTGAGGCGTCAACAATTTCTGCAGTAAATACTATTAATAAAACAAACAACAAAATAGAGCTATCAACCACAGATGGAGTTGGCTTTATAGAAGATCTTAAATATAAGAATATTTCTATTAGAAATAAAGAGATACTGATAATTGGAGCAGGGGCGGCATCTGAAAGCATCCTTTATAAAATTATCTCTGAACAACCAAAAAAAATCCTTATTGCAAATAGAACAAAATCTAAAGCACAAAATCTTATAATTAAATACAAAAAATTATTTGAGAATATTCAGCCTTATTCTCCAGGGGCCTCAAGCACACCTGATTTGATAATTAATGGGAGCTCTGCTGGGTTAACCGGCAAATTTTCACCTATTGATATCAACACATCAGAAACATCAGCTTATTATGATTTAAATTACTCATTAGAAACAACACCATTTTGTGAGTGGGCTCTTCAAAATTCACCCAAGGTTTTTGATGGGATAGGGATGCTATTAAATCAGGCAGCTTATTCTTTCGATACATGGTTTGGCGTCAAACCAGAAACCGAGAGTGTTTTAGAAGATATTAGGGCTTTATAGATGGCAGCTTTTATTCAATTTATATCAGGAGCAATTTGCCCAGAATGCAAACGAATGGATACTATAGCCATCAGCAAAGACGATGATATGATTTATTGTGTTAAGTGTTCGTTTAAAGAGCACAGGCCAAAAGAACCAAATACGAAGATTGATACAATAAAAGCTATCAATATTGAAGATCATAAAAGCTCTAAAAACTAGAATTCACAACAACAAAAGTATATTATACGCGCCATAATTGACCCAAAGCCTAGGTTATAATATAAAAAAGGCTTATAATGCTTTATTAATAAATTTTATTTTATAAGAAACGTATACACCACAGGACAAGAAATGCTATCTAACTATACAAACAAGCTGACCGGATTTTTACTCACACTATCCCTATTCACAAACCCTGCCAAAGCTGATTGGTTTGCCTTAAACATGACAGAGGGCGCAACCGCCATAAGTGAAGAAGTTTTTAATCTACACATGCTTATATTCTGGATATGTGTTGCAATTGGGGTGGTTGTATTTAGTGTAATGTTTTATTCTATGTTTGCGCATACTAAGAAAAAAAACCCAGTAGCAGCAACATTTCATGAGAGCACAAAAGTTGAAATAGCCTGGACAGTTATTCCTTTTTTAATATTAATTGCTATGGCAGTTCCAGCCTCAAAAACATTAACCAAAATGTATGATGACACAGCGGGAGATGTAAACATTCAAGTAACCGGCTTTCAGTGGAAATGGCAGTATAGGTATCTTGAAGACGGAGTTAGCTTTTTTTCAAACCTATCTACTGATATGGATGAAATATATAACTTAGTACCAAAAGGCGAAAACTACTTACAAGAAGTTGATGAAGCCGTTGTAATACCTGTTGGGAAAAAAGTTAGATTTTTAATAACAGCAAATGATGTTATTCATTCATGGTGGGTACCAGCTTTTGCTATCAAACAGGATGCTATACCCGGGTTCGTAAACACAGCATGGACAAAGGTAGATAAAGTTGGAACTTACCGAGGTAAATGCACAGAGCTATGTGGAAAAAATCATGGGTTTATGCCAATTGTTGTAAAGGTAGTAGAGCAAGACGAGTATGACCTGTGGGTTAGTGATAAAAAAGAGGCAGCATTCAAGCTTGCAGAGCTTACAGAAAAAGAATGGACAACTGCTGAGCTGGTCGAAAGAGGTGAGAGCGTTTATGCAACTAATTGTGTTGCTTGCCATCAAGTCAATGGACAAGGCATTACAGGTATTTTTCCAGCACTTGCCGGGAGCGATATTGTTCTCAATGACAAGCCAAGAAATATAGAGATCTTAATGGAAGGTGTTCAAGGCGCTGCCATGAACTCTTTTGATTATCTATCTGAGGTTGAATTAGCCTCTGTAATAACATACACAAGACAATCATGGGGCAATGCCGAAAAAGGTGATGGAGAAATTGTTTCTCCAAAAGATATTGTTGATTACAAAAAACCAAAAATTTAAAAAGGGAAGGCAAATATGAGCGCAGTTATAGAAAATCATCACGACGATCACCATCACGGGCCTGCTAAGGGTCTTACTAGGTGGTTATATACAACCAATCATAAAGATATAGGAACACTATATTTATGGTTTTCATTTGCAATGTTCTTAATTGGTGGAGCAATGGCAATGATAATTCGTGCTGAATTATTCCAGCCTGGAATGCAAATAGTTGAGCCTGAGTTTTACAATCAAATGATTACTTTACATGGCTTGATAATGATTTTTGGTGGAGTCATGCCAGCTTTTGTTGGTCTTGCTAACTGGCTTGTTCCTATGATGATTGGTGCGCCTGATATGGCACTACCAAGAATGAATAATTTAAGTTTTTGGATATTGCCCTTTGCGTTCTTTATTCTTCTTTCATCATTATTCATGGAAGGCGGGGCCCCTAACTTTGGGTGGACTTTTTATGCGCCACTTTCTACTACATACGCCCCTCCAAGCGTAACTTTCTTTATTTTCTCAGTTCACATTATGGGAGCATCTTCTATTATGGGTGCTATTAATGTCATTGTGACAATCATGAATATGAGAGCCCCTGGCATGGACTTAATGAAAATGCCTTTATTTGTTTGGTCTTGGCTAATCACTGCTTATTTGCTAATAGCTGTAATGCCTGTTCTTGCAGGAGCAGTAACAATGATGCTTATGGACATACATTTTGGTACAAGCTTTTTTAATGCAGCCGGCGGTGGAGATCCAGTGCTCTTTCAACATATATTTTGGTTTTTTGGGCACCCGGAAGTTTATATTATGATTCTTCCAGCGTTTGGAATTGTTTCTCATATTATTGAAACGTTCTCAAGAAAGCAGCTGTTTGGCTATTCCTCAATGGTGTGGGCGATGCTTTCAATTGCAATATTATCTTTTGTTGTTTGGGCTCATCACATGTTCACTGTTGGCATGCCGCTAGCTGCCGAATTATTTTTTATGTGGGCAACTATGCTTATAGCTGTTCCAACTGGTGTAAAGGTCTTTAATTGGATTGCAACCATGTTTAGAGGATCAATAACATTTGAAACACCAATGCTGTTTGCATGTGCATTTGTTGTTCTATTCACTCTTGGCGGTTTTTCAGGGCTTATGCTTGCTATAACACCGGCAGATTTTCAGTATCATGACACTTACTTTGTTGTTGCTCACTTTCATTATGTGTTGGTCCCAGGCGCTATATTCTCGATAATGGCTGCAGTATATTACTGGATCCCTAAATGGTCAGGGAACATGTACGATGAGAGGCTTGGAAAGCTCCATTTTTGGCTATCATTTATTGGGGTTAATGTGACTTTCTTCCCTCAGCACTTTATTGGGCTGGCTGGAATGCCAAGAAGGTACCCAGACTATGCTCTTCAGTTCGCAGACTGGAATATGGTTTCAACAGTAGGAGCATTCTTATTTGGGATATCACAAGTATTTTTCTTATTCATAGTTATCAAGACTGTTATGGGCGGAAAAAAAGCGACTGATCAAGTATGGGAGGGCGCCAGAGGCTTAGAATGGACAGTTGCATCACCTGCCCCTTACCACACATTTGGAACACCACCTAAGGTTGACTAACATATGAATAATAAAGGCAAAACATCAGTAAAATTCCTCGGAATGACTGTTATAGCAATGTTTTTTTTCTCTTTTGCTTTAGTGCCTTTATATAATGTCTTTTGTGAAGTAACTGGAATTAATGGAAAAGTTTTCCAATCTGAAAATTCGCAAGAATATACAGCAGAAGTAGGGCGAGATGTCGCAGTTCAATTTATTTCATCTAATAATGAAAGAATGCCATGGGTTTTTAAACCCTCTAATGAGGTTATGGGTGTTGTTACTGGAAAATACTATAACGCAACCTTTTATGTTAAAAACACAACAAACAAGACAATGACGGCTCAAGCGGTACCAAGTATTGCCCCATCAAATGCAGCAGCTCATCTAAAAAAGTTAGAATGTTTTTGCTTTGAACAACAAGAATTGGCGCCCGGAGAAGAGGCTTTATTACCCGTCAAATTTCTCATTTCTAACGAGCTACCCAACCAAATTAAAAATGTAATACTTTCATATACTATTTTTGATATTACAGACTACAATCAAGAAAATTTAGCGCATCTAGAGATGCACACGGAGAAAAATTAATGAGCACTCAATCATATTACGTACCTGATTCAAGTAGATTGCCTATATTTATGGCATTTTCATTGTTTTTACTGGTCATGGGCGCATCTAGCACCATTAACAGTATAGGCCAGGAAGGAAGCAACTCTGTTTATATTCTATATGCTGGGTTTAT
>JAQWXQ010000071.1 GCA_029254395.1 SAR86 cluster bacterium
GGAGTATCAACTGGTCTTGGCATTGGCCCCAAATATATTGATAAAGTTATTGGTATAACTAAAGCCTATACAACAAGAGTCGGAGAAGGCCCGTTTATCACAGAATTATTCGATGACAATGGTAAAAACTTAGCAAAAAAAGGGAATGAATTTGGTGCAACAACTGGTAGGCCAAGAAGGTGTGGCTGGTTAGACTTAGTCGCATTACGAAAGGCTGTTTTTACAAACTCTGTTACAGATATATGCTTAACAAAATTAGATGTTCTAGATGCCTTTCAAAATATATCCATATGCACAGCTTATGATAAAGGTGTGCCTGTTTATGAGGTGTTTGAAGGTTGGGTGTCAAAAACTGAAGGAATCACTTCATTTGATGAACTTCCAGAAAAAGCAAAAATCTATATTAAATTTATTGAAAATTATGTTGGTTGCAATATATCAATTGTTTCAACCGGTCCCTCAAGAGATCAAACAATAACCAGGTAAGGTTTTAATTTTGTAATTTTAAATATTTATCAAGATAAGTATTTATAAATTTGTAGGACTCAGGGTTTGAAAATTTCTTTGATAGCCTCAATGACTCGTCAATTATCAGTGGCCCGTCTAGATCCATTGTCTTGAATTCATTTATTGCAAAGTAAAGAATAGATTTATCGATCAACTCCATGTCAGAATTTTTTATATTTAAATCCTCTAGAGTCTTTTGAATAACATCTTGGTGCTCGCTGATTGATGTCAATGATCTATTAAAATATGCAAAATCAACATTTTTTTTCTTTGCATGTTCTTTTTTAAACTGTTTTAAAATACTATCGGCATCTTGATCATTAAAAAGAAGTTGAAAGATTGCTTGAACTAAATATTCCCTTGTACGGATAATATTTTTATATTTTGCTAAATTTTTCAATTATATCTCCATCATCTCTAATAGAGACTGAGTAATTTCTTTGCCTTTATTAAGACAAGAAGGCGAGGCTCTTTCTTCGGCTTGTTCAAGGTTATTTGTAGCTAAAATACCATTAGCTATTGGAACCATATTTTTTAATGTTATATCCATTAAGGCCTGAGATGATGTATTAGAAATAATATCAAAATGAGGTGTTTCACCTTTTATTATTGCTCCAAAGGCTATAATTCCGTCAGCGCCTCTTTCTATAGCTTTTAGACATCCAAATGGTATTTCCCATGCCCCAGGAACTCTTAATACTTCAACATTACTAACATTCAAACCACCTAAGTGCTTCAAAGATTCATTAATCATTTTTGAAACAATTTCGTCATTCCATTTGCTGGCAACGATTGTAATATTTTTGTTAGTAATTAAAGAATTTGTTAAATCGTTATATTGAAACCCATCCTGCATTTTCATTTTACAAACCCCACAACTTCCAAATCAAAACCAGATAAAGAAGGATATTTTAGAGGCGCAGCAAGAAGCCTAATTTTCTTTAATCCCAGCTCTCTTAGAATCTGCGACCCAACTCCTGAAACACGTGTGTCCGGAACCCATTTTTTTTCAGAACCTTGCAAATGTCCAATCAGTTCGTCGGGAGTTTCTTGATTGCCAATTAACAACAAAACTCCTACTTCTTCTTTACAAACTCTATCAATTGCATCTTGAAAAGATAGCCTGGAACCAAATTCGTCTATGCCAACCAAATCATGAATTAAATTTGGTGCATGAACGCGGACAATAGGGGCTTCCTCTTCGCTCAAATTACCTTTTGTAAATGAAAGATGTAACTTACCAAAGATACTATCTTTCCATGCGGTAAGAGTTAATTTATTGCCTCTTACATGTACTTCTCTTTCATATTCTTTAGTAATTGATTTTTCTTTAACAGCTCTATACTGAATAAGATCAGCAATGGTTCCAATTTTTAAATCATGCTTTTTAGCAAATAGCATCAGGTCATCTCTTCTTGCCATTGTTCCATCATCATTCATGATCTCACAAATTACTCCCGAAGCTTCGAATCCAGCTAACCTAGATAAATCGCATGCCGCTTCTGTGTGACCAGCTCTATTAAGAACCCCTCCATCCATAGCTTTTAATGGAAAAATATGACCAGGTTGGACGATATCATTTGGTTTAGACTCTTTTGCAACTGCTGTCCTGATTGTATGAGATCTATCAGCTGCTGAAATTCCTGTAGTTATTCCAGATGCAGCTTCAATAGAGACGGTAAAGGCTGTTCCATGATTTGCTTTATTACTCTCTGTCATCATGGAAAGATTTAATTCATCACATTTTTTTGAATTTAGCGTTAGGCACACCAAGCCTTTAGCCTTAGAAACCATAAAATTTATAATTTCAGGTGTTACAAGCTGAGATGCACATACAAGGTCTCCCTCATTTTCTCTATCTTCATCATCAAGCAGTATGACCATTTTGCCATTTTGGATATCAGAAATTAGCTCTTCGACTCTATTAAAATTCATTTATATTTATTTTTTTTACGCATTATAATCTTAATATCGTCACCAACGAGCATTGAATCATATATTTTAAATTTCTTTGCACCACTTAAAATAATTGGAGGCTCTATAGAAATGCTGTCTATAGATTCTTTACCTAAAATTTTTGGAGATATATAGAGTATTAACTCATCCACAAGATCCTCTTGGATAAAAGAAGTAAATATTTTTGAACCTCCTTCAACTAATATGGAATTTAATTCATGTTTACCTAGTTCTTTAAGAGTATCTTGCAAGGTAGTGCTTTTCTTAATTGGAATTTGTATAAGATTTCCCTCTTTTGCATACGACGAAAATTCCTTCGAAAAGACAATAACTTCCGCAGTTCCTTTAAGAATTTTAATATCATTTTGTCTTTTTAAAAAACTTGAACCCAAAACAATTTTCTTAGGCTGCCTTTCATTTAAGTTTCTAATATTTTTTCTTACATCAAGCCTAGGATTATCTTTTAAAATAGTACCTGAGCCTACTAAAATAGCATCACAGGCCAACCTTATTTGTTGAACATCATCTCTAGATTTCTTTGAAGTTATCCATTTACTCTCTCCGTTAGATAATGCAATTTTTGCATCTAGAGATTGAGCTATTTTCATTCTTATAAATGGCCTTCCTTTTTTATGCCTAAAAAAGAAGTCATGGTTTATGCTGATCGCTTTCTTCTCAAGCAACCCCACCTCAACATTGATTCCGTTTTCTTTTAGTATTTTTACTCCATTTCCATTTATTTTTTTATTTGGATCAAGGCTTGCACAAAATACATTCTTAATACCATATTTAATAAGGGAGGATGTACACGGCGGAGTTTTTGAAAATATAGAGCAGGGTTCAAGGGTGACATATGCAGTGGATCCAAAGAGAAGCTTAGTTGCTTTAGCTTTACCATATTTTTTTATACAATATTTAAAAGCATTTACTTCTGCATGATGACCACCATATTCTTTATGGTATCCCTTTCCAATAATTTCATTATTTTTAACTAGGATGCATCCGACTTTTGGGTTTGGGTGCACGTTGAATGAACCTTTGAGCGCAAGACTTATAGCTTCCTGCATATAACCTTCTCGAGTCATCACTTATTTCTTTTTAGGGTTTTCTTTGTTGAGGGAGTGTATCTCCGCAGAAAAATCTTTAATATCTTGAAAGTCTCTATAAACTGAAGCAAACCTTACATAAGCAACTTTATCAACCTCTTTTAGAGAGTCCATCATAAACTCACCTATGCGCAGAGATTTAATTTCTCGTTCTCCACACGTTCTAATTTTATAAAGTATTTTGCTAAAACATGCATCAATTTCTTCAGTGGAAAGCGGTCTTTTTTCAAGAGCTCTCAACATTCCTTTCTTAAGTTTTGATCCATCAAACGGCTGCCTTTCACCATCACTTTTTATTACCTTAGGTAAGGCCAGATCAGCAGTTTCAAAGGTGGTAAATCTTGACTGACAAACTTCACATGAACGCCTTCTTCTTGTCTGTGAGCCATCTGCAACA
Source organism: SAR86 cluster bacterium (assembly GCA_029254395.1). Classification (GTDB taxonomy): domain Bacteria; phylum Pseudomonadota; class Gammaproteobacteria; order Magnimaribacterales; family D2472; genus CAJQGY01. Next base: position 3,967 of record JAQWXQ010000071.1, read on the forward strand.
AGACGAGAGTCTATTACTTTAGTATCTTCAGCTTGGCAGTATGGACAATGCATCTATAGCCTGTACACAGGATATTTACTGCAAAGATCGCCTATCTTTCTTTTAATTTCTTCATGTTTTTTATTGTCATCCATATTCAAGATAATATCGCATATCCAATTGCTTATTAACTTTACTTCTTTTTCTTTAAACCCTCGAGTTGTAATTGCAGGTGTTCCAAGTCTCACCCCAGATGTAACAAAAGGAGACTTAGGATCATTTGGTACAGAGTTCTTATTGACTGTAATATTCACTTCGCCCAAAACTCTTTCTAAGTCCTTACCTGTAATATTCTTACTTCTAAGATCAACTAGCACTATATGATTTTCAGTCCCACCCGTAACAACATCTATGCCACGAGACATTATTGTTTTGCTCATCACTTTTGCATTATTTATAACTTGTTGGATATATCTTTTAAATTCAGGGTCTAAAGCCTCTTTAAAACAAATGGCTTTAGCTGCAACAACATGCATTAGAGGCCCTCCCTGAGATCCAGGAAAAACAGCAGAGTTAAGTTTTTTATGAAGTTCCGGGTTTTCTTTAGCTAGAATTATTCCAGATCTTGGCCCCCTTAAGGTCTTATGAGTTGTTGAAGTTACAACATCGGCATATGGGATTGGAGAAGGGTACAGTCCTGCTGCAACCAAGCCAGAAACATGCGCCATATCAACAAGAAAATATGCTCCCACCTCATCTGCAATTTCTCTAAATTTTTTCCAGTCCACTATTCCTGAAAAAGCAGAAAACCCTGCAATGATTAATTTAGGTTTATGCTCAATTGCCATTTCACGAACTTGATCATAGTCTATGTCATGAGTTTCTGGGTGAAGGCCATATTGATAGCTTATATAATTCCTTCCTGAAAAATTAACTTTTGCGCCATGAGTTAAGTGACCGCCATGATCTAAGCTCATTCCTAAAATAATATCATTTGGTTTTAGAAGGGCTAAAAATGCTGCAGCATTTGCTGAAGAGCCTGAGTGTGGTTGAACGTTTGCATATGCTGCACCAAATAACTTTTTAGCTCTTTCAATCGCAAGTTCTTCTGCAACATCAACGTATTCACATCCTCCATAATATCTTTTTGATGGATAGCCTTCAGCGTATTTATTAGTCAGGACTGAGCCTTGAGCTTCAAGAATTCTACTGCTAGCATAATTTTCTGATGCTATTAGCTCAACATGATCCTCCTGTCTTTGAGATTCATTTTTGAAAGAACTCCATAATTCATCATCATAACTCTCAATATTTTCAGTATTTGAGAAAATTGAGTCTGCTCTTGAAGATTTTTTCAAAGAGTTAAACAATCCATTTTTAATCTTATTAAACAACTTTTTCTCCAGAAATTTTAATTAAAAACTTATTTTAAATCATCTAAGGCTGGTTGTGGACAAAACGCCTAACTCTTTTTGGATAACAACCTTTGCATATTTCACAATCAAGACCAAAACATCCTCTGGCAGAGCAAAACTCTCTTCCCCAAAAAATTATCTGTAAATGTAACTTATTCCATTTATTTTTTGGAAAAACTTTTTTTAGATCTTTTTCTGTCTGAACAACATTTTTTCCTTTAGTTAGGCCCCATCTTTGAGCTAGCCTATGAATATGGGTATCAACAGGAAAAGCAGGAACACCAAAGCCTTGACTGATTACAACTGAGGCTGTTTTGTGGCCAACGCCCGGAAGTTGTTCCAACTTTTCAATTTCAGAAGGAACTATAGAATCATATTCTTCGACGAGAATCTCTGAAAGTTTTTTTATCGCTTTTGATTTTTTAGGACCCAACCCACATGGTTTGATTATGTTATAAATTTCGATTTCAGATAAAACAGACATTTCTTTAGCATTTTTAGCTTTCGCAAAGAGAATAGGAGTTATTTTGTTTACTCTTTCATCTGTGCACTGCGCTGAGAGCAAAACTGCTACAAGGAGCGTGAAATGGTCGCAGTGCTCCAATGGAACAGGCGTCTCCGGATAATGACCCTCGAGAATTTTTAATATAAATATAGCTCTTTCAGATTTTTTCATATTAAGAAATGTAGCATAATAATAAGTTAAATATGAATACAAAAAAAATACAAAAATACCTTCTTAAGATTAAGGAAAGCTTTTTAGAAGAGTCTGATGAAAATAAAAAAATGTTAGATATTTATGTTAAATATATTGAAGGGTCTGTAACTGACGATGAGTTAGACTTTGCAAATGAACAACTCACCCAAGTACTAAAAAGCATAGGCTTGGGAGTATTGGTTATTCTTCCTTTTAGCCCAGTTACTATTCCTTATATATTGAAGAAAGCTGACGAATATGAAATTGATTTAATACCAAAGTGGTATAAGGCTTTAAGAAGTGAAGAGGATCGATTAGAATGATCTTGTAAATTTTTTACTAATGGAGAAAAGATGAAAAATGTTGTTATTGTAGATAGTGTTAGAACTGGTTTAGCGAAATCTCATCGTGGCGGATTTAATATGACGCGACCAGATGACATGTTGGCTCATATCATAAATGCTTTGCTTGAAAGAAATCCTAATTTGCCACCTGAGGCGGTAGAGGACATCATTATGGGCTGTGGGAATCCAGAGGGTGCCCAAGGTCATAACATTGGTAGAAACGCAGCGGTACTTTCAAATCTTCCAATGTCTACCGGTGGAACTACAATTAATAGATATTGCTCATCTGGAATGCAGTCAATTTCCATGGCTGCTGGTCAAATCATGGCTGGGTGTTATGACACTGTAATAGCTGGTGGAGCAGAGACTATCTCAATGATGAAAATGAATACTGATAATTTTGTTAATGAGAAACTTGCTGAGCAATCTCCTGGGATATATTACCCAATGGGGATGACAGCAGAGGTTGTTGCAAAAAGATATGGAATCTCCAGAGAGGCACAGGACGAATTAGCCTTTCAGAGTCAAATGAGAACTGCAGCTGCTCAAGAAGCAGGTATATATGATGATGAGATTATACCTATGGACACTAAGATGTTGCTTATGAATAAGGAAACTGGAGAATCTAAAGAGGTCGATGTAACAGTTGATAAAGATGAATGTAATAGACCAACTACTACACTAGAAGGTTTAGCGGGTCTAAAACCTGTTTTTGATCCTGAAAATGGAAGCGTTACAGCTGGAAATTCATCTCAGCTATCTGATGGAGCATCTGTAAATTTAATAATGTCAGAAGATAAAGCTCTTGAACTTGGCCTTAAACCAATTGCTTATTTTAGAGGTTTTACAACCATGGGTTGTGAGCCTGATGAAATGGGTATTGGACCAGTTTATTCAGTACCTAAGTTACTTAAAAATTATGGAATGTCCATGGGGGATATTGATTTATGGGAGCTCAACGAAGCATTTGCTGTTCAAGTAGCATACTGTAGAGATAAACTAGGAATACCAATGGATAAGCTTAACGTTAATGGTGGATCGATCTCAATAGGTCATCCATTTGGCATGACTGGATCAAGATGTGTAGGTCATCTTACAAGAGAACTTGTTAGAAGAGATGCTCAATTTGGAGTAGTAACGATGTGTGTTGGTGGTGGAATGGGAGCCTCAGGTTTATTTGAAAGATATCCTAGCTGATCATTGGCCTCTGAATTTGAGCTTATAGATTTATTCCAAGATATAGGCTCTAAATATTATTCTCAAAATGGCATAATTATTCCCCCAGGGGATGATTGTGCCGTTTTCCAATCAAATAAACCTATCATAACTTCTGTAGATTCTTCTGTTGAAGGAATACATTTTCCTGAAGATATAGAACCGTCACAAATAGCTTATAGGTCTATTGCAGTTGCCTTGAGTGACATTGCTGCAATGGGGTGTCGACCAATTGCTTTTAGCATATCCATTTCAAGTCTAATAAATGATATTGACTGGTATAGAAATTTTTCTAATGGGGTTAAAGAAATTTCAAAAATATATGAAGTGCCTCTTATCGGAGGCGATTTCACAAAAGGCCAGCTAAATATAAATATCATTGTATATGGAGAACCCTTTTTAGATAAAATTTTGAAAAGAAGCGGTGCACATGATGGAGACTTCATTTGTATTTCAAAGCAGGTTGGAAGGGCAAAAAAAGGATTGAAAGATCTTCAATCAGGGAAAAAAAACTCCACCTTTATAGATGATTATTTAAGACCAGAATCAAAAATTAATCTTGGAAAAGAAATTTCTGAAATAGCCACATCTTGCATTGATACCTCAGATGGTTTGCTTGCAGATTTAAAGCATATATTAAATAGTTCAAATGTTGGGGCTGAGATATATTTGGATGAAATACCATTTACAGAAAATATAGATGATATTAATGCTGGTGATGATTATGATCTTTGCTTCACCATCCCAGAAAAATTCTTAAAAGATAGATTCTTCATAATTGGCAAGGTTACAAAAGATAAAGCTATAAAATTTATTTCTGAAAAAGGTTATGATGTTGAAATTAATGGATATGAGCATTTCTAATGAGTAACTTTCCTAATCTTAAAAAACCGACACATATTATTGCAACACTAGGTGGAATTGGTAATGCTAAATATGCACCAGGAACATGGGGTTCCTTAGCTGCTTTATTATTATTTATCTTTATTTCTCATCAAAATATCAATATTGAAATGTTAATTATAGGCATTACATTTTATGCAGTTTATATTTCTGGGATAGTCTCTGAAGATCTGATTGAAAAAGATCATAAGGCTATTGTTATCGACGAGTTGGCTGGCATGTGGATTGCAGCTTATCCAGCAATTCACTACAGCTCGCAAAATGAAAGGGTTGCATTTGTTGTTTTAGCCTTTATTTTGTTTAGAATATTTGATATCACTAAGCCGTATCCAATTTCCTATATTGATAAAAATATCAAGGGTGGTCTTGGCATTGTGCTTGATGATGTCGTTGCTGGTTTTATAGCTGCTGCTATAACTATAGGTCTAATGAGTCTAATATTTGGTTAGCATTAATTCCAGCATCTTCAATCATCTCTTCTCTTGAAGCATGTTCTATAAAAATATCAGGTATTCCAAATAATTTTGATTTAATTTCTATATTTTTATTGGAACAAAATTCCTGAACTGCACTTCCTGCTCCGCCCATAACTGATCCGTCTTCTAAGGAAATAAACATATCAGCATTCTCTAAATATTTTAAAAGGATTTCTTCATCGAGAGGTTTAACAAATCTCATATCTATTAAAGTAAGATCTAATTTTTCAGCAACTATTTTTGCTTCAGACAACAGGGCTCCAAAATTAAGAAAAACAATATCACTCCTTCCCTCTTTGATTAGCCTTGCCTTTCCAATCTCTATCGTTGTTAGCAAACCATCTCTTTTTACATTAGGCCCTGACCCTCTAGGGTATCTTACAACTGCAGGCCCATTAAATTTATAGCCTGTAGAAAGCATCTTTTGTGTTTCAGCCTCATCAGATGGAGCCATGATAATAATATTAGGAATGCATCTTAAAAATGCTATATCAAAATTTCCAGAATGTGTAGGACCATCTTCACCAACTAAACCAGACCTATCTAATGCAAAAGTAACATCTAGGTTTTGAACTGCTACATCATGAATGACCTGATCATAAGCCCTTTGTATAAATGTTGAATATATTGCTACTACTGGTTTTTTATTTTTTCTTGCTAGCCCTGCTGCAAAAGTTACAGAGTGTTGCTCTGCAATAGCAACATCAAAATATCTTTCAGGAAATTTCTTACTGAACTCAACAAGTCCTGAACCTTCTCTCATCGCCGGAGTTATAGCAAGAAGCTTTTCATCCTTCTCAGCCTGATTGACAATCCACTCTCCAAAAACATCTTGATATTTTATGCTGCTAGATGAATCACTTTTAATGCTATTAATTTTACCTATAGCATGAAACTCAATTCTATCAGCCTCTGCAGCATCAAGGCCTGCACCTTTTTTTGTTATTATGTGTAAAAACTGTGGGCCTTCAAAATCTCTTAAATTACCAATTACTTCTAGCATTTCATTGATATTATGCCCATCAATCGGCCCAATATAATTAAAACCAAGCTCTTCAAATATTGAACCTGGAGCAACCATAGCTTTCATTTGTGTTTCAACCTTTCTGGCTAAATGGTAGGCTTGCGGAAGTGGCTTTAAGAAACTTGCACCTCCTTTTTTTATACCCTTATATACTTTAGATGCCCATATTCTTGAAAAGTAATTAGACAATCCACCAATATTTTCAGATATAGACATATCATTATCATTAAGTATCACTAGCATATTTGGTTTAAGGTGACCTGCGTGACTAAGAGCTTCAAAAGCCATTCCAGCCGTCATTGCCCCATCGCCAATAACAGCAACAGTTCTTTCATTATTTTCCGCTGCCATTGCCATACCAAGAGCAGCACTAATTGAGGTGCTAGAATGCCCTACACCGAAAGAGTCATATTCACTTTCAGTAATATTAGGAAATGGAGCCAATCCATCCTTTTGTCTAATAGTTTGGATTTGATTTTTTCTACCAGTTAATATTTTGTGTGGATAGGCTTGGTGCCCAACATCCCAGATTAAATTATCAGATGGAGTGTTAAAAATATAATGAAGCACTACGGTTAACTCTACAACACCGAGCCCACCCCCAAGATGTCCACCGCTTTGACCAACTGAGTATAAAAGGTACTCTCTTAACTCATCAGCCAATAACTCTAATTCTTGAGATGAAAATGATCTAAAGTCGCTGGGAGAATCAATATTACATAAAAGTTTAGATTTAGGCTTTTCGCTTGGTATCTTATTAAAAATCTTCACTTTTAACTTTCTCTATTAATTATATAATTAGCAAGATTTTCTAGTTTATCAGTTTGCTCATCATTATCATAAGAAACATTTCTGAGTAAAAGCAAAGCATCTTGTGTAAGTGATTCGTATCTTTCAATTGCATTTTCTAAGCCTACAATTTTTACATACGTTGACTTATCATTTTTTATATCTGATAGTTTATTTTTACCTAGTTTCTCTATGTTACCCACTATATCTAACACATCATCTTTGATCTGAAATGCTAAACCTATCTTCTGACTAAATAATTCCAACTTTTTTTGATCATCAAGATTAATACTTGAACTAATCTGCCCCATTAATATTGAGCACTCAATAAGTCTACCGGTTTTTAAGTGATGTATTTGCTCCAGATCTAACTGAGTTGTATGTTCATTATTTTCGTTCTCAATATCTAGATGCTGCCCATAAACCATTCCATTTTTACCACAGGCACTACTTAGTAGTTTTATAGCTTTAATTTTTTGTCCATCATCTAGTTTCTCGTCTTCTGCAATAACCTGAAAGGCAAGGGCTTGAAGAGCATCTCCGGCCAAGACAGCATTAGCTTCACCAAATACAACATGATTGGATGGGCTATTTCTTCTAATATCATCATCATCCATGCAAGGAAGATCATCATGTATTAATGAATAGCTATGCATCATTTCAATTGCACATGCCATATTTACAAGACTTGATTTATCGATATTAGTATTTGCTTCCCCCGATGCTATAACCAATCCAGCCCTAACCATTTTACTTGGAAGCATGGAGGTATATGCCATGGATTTTTCTATTGGGTTAGATTCACCAATAATATCTTTGATTCTTGATTTAACTTCAGTCTGAACTGATGAAAGGAAATCTTGCAACATATGTTTTTCTAAATTTCTTCTGCAGCTGTCCCATCATCAAGCAGTTTGCTTACTTTTAACTCGGCATCTTTAAGTTGTTTTTGGCACTTTTTTACAAGCTCTATTCCTTGCTCGAATGACTTGACTGAATCTTCTAGATTGATACTGTCATCCTCTAACTTTAATACTATCTTTTCAAGTTGAGAAAGGGCTAATTCAAAATTTATGTTTTCATTATCTTTGGTCATGGCTTATTGTAATTGATTAATCTGATGCTTTTATATATTTTTTTAGGTCATTTCTCATCCCATATGGTAGAGCGAGAACAGCAGGAGTAAGTATTAAAGTTATAAAAGTACTAAACCCTAATCCAAAAACAATAGACACGGCTAGGTTTGACCACCAATCAACTATCCTGCTTCCTATTAAGATTTCTCTTCCTATTAAGTCAACGCTCACACCCATAGCCAAAGGCAATAAACCAAATATTGTTGTTAAAGAGGTTAAGAGAATTGGCCTTAGTCTTTGCTTGCATGCGCTAACAATAAGATTTGATTTTTTGAGATGAGGAGATTCCTCTTTCATTTTATTAAAAGTATCAATTAGGACAATATTATTATTCACAACAATACCCGCTAATGTAACTATAGATAAACCAGTCATAGTTGTGCTAAAAGGGCTATTTGTTATCAATAAACCAAGCATAACGCCTACAATAGATATCGTTACTGAGGTCAATATAATCAATGATTGATAAAAGCTATTGAATTGGGTCAATAGCATTATTAGCATGATAAAGACAGCGGCTATTCCTGCTCCCGCCATAAAGTTATTAACTTCATCAGTTTCCTCCTGCATTCCCTCAAATACAATTTCAACACCGGAATCAACAGGGCCTGTGCTAACCCATTGTTGTATTTCAATAATCTTTTCCGCTACTTTAGACTCATCCTCTGTTCCAGCTCTTATTCTATGGTGATATCGCCCGTTTTTTCTTCTAACTGTTTGCCTATTTTCTTTCGGAACCACTGCAATAAACGAGCTTACAGGTACCAAACCCTGCCTAGTTGTAACATTTAGATCTTTTATACCTGTTAGAGTTCTATCGGCCTCAGGAAACCTTGCCCTTATTTCAACTTCGTCTTTAGAGTCATCAGGTCTATATTCACCAACTTTAAAGCCATTGGTAAGCATTTGCACCAGGGCACCAACATCGCTTATGTTTACACCAAGTTGAGCTGCTTTTTGTTTATCAACTTCAACACTCCACTCAACAGATGGATAGGCTTTTGATGATGAGATATTGATTAAGCCTGGAACATTTTCAGTAAGATATTTTTCTATAACATTGGCAGCATTATTAACTTCCGACTCAGTTTTTGCATAAACAGCAATCTCAATGGGTGAGTCAAAAGACGGCCCACCCAAGACGGGTTCTGCCTCGACTATTATGCCAGCTATATCTTTTGTTGAATTTGTAACCAGTTTCATGACCTCAAGTCCAGAGATAGATCTTTCATAAGGTGGCGCAACTTCAATAAAACCACTTCCAATTTTATCAGCCCCTCTATCCCACCAGTTAGATCCAGCTCTAAGATATACACTGCTTAATTCATCAATTTCTAGAAATCTCTCCTCAACACTTTCAATTATTTCTTTTGATTCCAATGCAGAAAAATTACCTCTTGCTCTGATAGTTATCTCTGCCTGAACAGGGTCAACAATAGCAAAATAAACAGTCCCTTTACCAAAATTAGTATATGTAAAAATTATTACAGCAAGAACTGTAAAAACCCATAGTATTGTTTCAATAGGATTTTTTACGAATTTATATGCATAGTTGCCATATTTTTCAGCTAAATTAGCAAAGAAAGATGTGTTATTTTGGCTTGAAATATGAAGTGCAGATTGTTTTTGTCCAAATAGAGATCCAAGAACTGGAATTACAATTAGTGAATAAAAAAGAGATGCGATTAGTACCAAAAATACTGTAATTGGTAAAAGCTTCATAAACTCTCCAGTAAAACCTGGCCATAGCATTACAGGAATAAATGCTGCCATGGTTGTTCCTGTTGAGGCAAGAATGGGGTAAAACATTCTTTTTGATGCAGACCTATATCCTTCGTAACGCGACATGCCCTCCGATATTTTTTTATCTGCATATTCAGTGATTACAATTGCTCCATCAATAAGCATTCCCATTCCTAGGAGTAGACCCATCATTACAAGGAAACTTACTTCACCACCTGCAGCATATAACGCAAGGTATGTTAGAAGAAAACAAAAAGGAATTGAAAGCCCAACTAACATCGACACTCTTGGTCCTAAACTTGCAATTATAAGAATCATTATCAAAACAACAGCAGTAATAATATTGCCGTTTAGTTCTTTCACCATTTCTCTTGAATAAACTGAATCATCATCAGTGATTACCAGGCGAAGGTTTGGTGGAAGAGTTTGTCTAAAATCAGATAGTAAATTATTGATTTTTTGAGAAGCATCAATAGCATTAGCACCCTCTCTAAGAACTATTTCCAGCGTGACTGCATCCTCACCGTTAACTCTTGCGTAAGATGAAAAGTCTTTAAACGTTCTCCTTATATCCGCAACATCCCCTAAGGTTACAATAGCGTCTTTGGTTACTTTTATTGGTATTGAATATACATCTTGAGCTGATTCAATAATGCTTGGAACTTCAATATTAAAACTACCTCTTCCGGTGTCTTGCGTGCCCCCAGGAATTATTAAATTATTATTAGCTACAGAATAATAAATATCAGAAAGAGTTACGCCGTATGACTCTAATTTTGACTTATTGAAAATTCCTTCTAAAACCTCGTCTGGAGCTCCTGCCATTTCTGCTTGGAGTATTTCTTCTAATGCTTCTATCTTATCTTTCAAATCGCGGGCATAAAACACTTTTTGACGGATTGAGCCTGATCCAACGACGCTAATATTCATCACTGGAAAGCTAGACTCATTATATTCATTAACAACTGGATCTTCTGCCTCTCTTGGTAACTCAAACTTAGTCTCTTCAACCGCTTGCTTCACATCTACAAGAGCCTTTTCCATATCATAGCCAACTTCAAATTCTGTAAAAATTCTGGAGTAGCTCAAAGAGCTTGTTGATGAAACATTTTTAAGCCCCGGAACAGTTCTTAGTCTATTCTCAAGAGGTTTTGCTATTAATCTTGATGTGTCATTAGGAGATGCTCCATCTAGATAAACTGATATAGAAAGAAAAGGTAATTGAACATTTGGTGATGCAGATATGGGAATAGCCTGCCTTGCAAAGGAGCCAGCAATTACTATTAAAAAAGCAATTGTTAATGTGGTTTTTGACTTTTGAAGAGCAAAATCTACTATTGATGTCATATTTTACTTACTAAAACTTGCTGGCCATCTTCCACAAACCCCTGGCCCTGAACAATTAGGTCGGCATTTTCTGGTATTCCCATTACCCATATACCTTCTTCAGAGTCTTCAAGAATTCTAACTTCTTTAAATTTAACTATATCGTTACTCTCAATCACTTTGATACCAAGAAGTCCCTTATCATTCAACATAAGAATTGATGGAGAAATTCTATGGGCCATTATTTTAGAGGTCCTTATTATCATTTCTGAAGTAATGCCATCTCGTATTTGACCATTAATATTATTAATTTCAGCTTCAACTTTAAATGTTCTTGTCTGACTTGATGCGCTCTTAGAAACAAAGCTTAAGCTACCGTCAATTTTTTCACCTGTAATTAAATTTAAATTAACAGTCTGACCTACTTTTACTTTATTGATATCCGACTCTGGCACCTCTGCAACAAATGTTATGGGATCTAGCTGAATTATTGTTGCACATACCTGACCTCTTTCTAAGAAATTTCCTGGTTTAACAATCTTCTCAAGATAACCTGAGAAGGGTGCTTTAACCTCTGTTCTGTTAAGCTCAACAATACCAAGACTGCATAAAACAGAATCCCCTTCAACAAAATTACCTTGCCTTGCTCCAATGCTTACAACCTCTCCAGAAGTTTTAGCTTTTACATCAACTCTTGTTTCTGAAATCGTAGTTGATTTAAGTTTAATTAATGGTTGATAAGCAATAGCAACACTCTTCATTGTTGCCACAGTAAACAGTTCTTTTTTTATAACCTCTTTTTCAACCACTTCTTCAAATCTTCCAGAGATTAAAGCAAGCGCAGCAATAATAAAAATTGCCAGTGATATTCTTATGTTTTTATTCATACTTTATATATTGTGTTTTTTTCTAAGCTTTTCAAGTAATTTTTGATCTAGAGGCTTCAAATCAGACTCTTTAGATTCTTCAGACGGCAATACAAATTTTTCACCCTTGATAGCAAGATCTTTCATCTTTATATATGTCCTTGAAAACGCACTAAATAATTCTTTAGAGTCCCTTTCGTCTAAAAGGTTCCAACCTACTTTTTTTCCAGAGAAATAAACCACCGGATGTGACCAGTTATAAGATGCCCTAGGAGAAAATGACTTTCTTGCTTCTATATAAGCTTCTTCAACAGATGGAAACCCGTCTAAGCTCAAAATATCATTACATGCCCTGATGACATCAGTTAGTGTAGGAAGATATGGCTGGTTATCAACAACAGTTTCTGCTGAACTTAATATTGTAGTTGCATCAAATTTCTTTAAGCTAGATGCCCATAGCTTTTTACCTTCATTCAGCCTTTGGTCTGTTCCAAAAACTTTATAGAATTGATAATGGTAAGCAAGCTCAAGTTTTAAGAATAAGGAATCTATGGCATCAACAAATTCATTCTTATTCAAAGTTGATCTCTTCTGCCCAGGATTTATCTTTTTTTCTTTCGTCGAAGCCCTGTTTGAAGGTTCCAGGTTCAGAATGGTTTTTACTTTTTTCATTTTGATTTTTATTACTTACAAGATGCCTTCTTTTGACGTGATCAATAAATTTTGAGTTCCAAGTATTGAAAGCACTACCGTTGTCAGTCCAGTATAATATAAATTCGGCTAAATAAGGTGACGCATCTTCTTCAGTAATATTTGATAATGATAGTATTTGATATACATCATCACTTGGCACCCAGGTCTTGCTTATAGGAAAGGGCAATCCTTTATTTGAATTATTTTCTTTGGCCCATTCGCGTCTTATATAGTCAATAAATGTACTATTCCAATTATTTCTTTGCTGACCTCTTTCCATCCAGTAAATTCTAAACTCTGGTATTTTTTTAGAAATAAAGCTTTCTTCTATCGAGCCCATCTCAAGAACATCCATGGCCTCACTAGAAGGAAGCCAGCCATTGCCCATATCCTGCTTTTCGAATGGTTTAGCTCGAGGAAGTCTAAGGTTTGATCTACTGTCTTCCTGTTGGTATTTTTTTACAAGATTGAACCTTAACAACTCATCAAGACTTTTTTCAATATCGTCTTTTTTAATAAAGGTAAGCTCATTCGAAAGCCTTTCTATTAAAACATCTTTAGATCTAATTTTTTTAAATATATCCTGATTGCATTTATCGAGAATAATTGCACTTTCTATATTTAGAGTTTCTGCAACTTCTTTGGAAAATGAAATCTTGTCATCTGCCATTTTAATTATGATTCTCTTCGTTGCTGGACTGCTTTATCAAGAGTATTAAAACATACCGAAGTATCTTCAAGGTTAATGCATGCATCAGTAATGCTTTGCCCATATTTCAAATTAGAAGATATTTTTTGATTGCCTTCGTGTATGTGGCTTTCAATCATAACGCCTTTAAGGTTGTGGTCTCCAAGGATAATCTGCTTGCCTATATCCTCTATTACATTAATTTGTTGCTTAAACTTTTTTTGGCTGTTTCCATGACTAGCATCCACCATTATAGATTCATTAACTTCAGCTTCTTTGAGAGCAGTAAGAGTTTCTTTGATTGAATGGTTATCATAATTAGGCTCTTTCCCACCTCTTAATATAATGTGAGCATCATTATTACCAGCAGTTTTTAACATGGCTATCTCTGCTTCTTTTGTGGCACCGAGAAAAACATGAGAGTGATTTGCAGCTTGGATTCCATCAATTGCTGCTTTTAAACTACCGTTAGTACCATTCTTTATGCCAATTGGACAAGAAAGACCTGATGCTAGCTCTCTATGAATTTGGCTCTCTGCAGTTCGAGCGCCTATGGCGCCCCATGATATCAAGTCAGTTACATACTGGGGTGAGATAGGGTCAAGAAATTCTGTACCTACTGGCATATCCAACTCTGCAATATCAATAAGCAATTTTCTAGCCTTTTCAATGCCCTTTGCAATTTTGTAGCTTCCATCTAAATCAGGATCATTGATCAAACCTTTCCATCCGACAGTTGTCCTTGGCTTCTCAAAATAAACTCTCATAACCAGCAAAAGAGTATCTTTATATTTTAAGCTTTCTTCTTTAAGCCATTTTGCATACTCTAGGGCACTATCGGTATCATGAATTGAACAAGGCCCTGTCACAACTAATAGCCTATCATCTGCATTATGAAGAATTTGGCTAATTTCATTTCTTGTTCCATAAACCAGTCTTGAAATTTCATCGTTAAGAGGATATTTGTTAACTAACTCATAAGGCGCAGGAACCTTTTGTCTGTCAATTATTCTTGTATTGTCGGTGAGGTAATTCATGGCTTATTAATTTATTGTTTAATTCACCATATTAAATCAATGTTCATAAATTAATATAAAAAGTAGTAAAAAATAAACTATTTTTTATTTATAAATATTTGCCATAATTTAAGCTAAATCAATCCTTTTTTTTATAAATACTATATGTTGTATTAAATACGTCTAAACCTTACACTATGTAGTGTTTACTATGATAAATGTCACACAAAAACAGTTAGAATTTCCGATGGTAATGGGTCAGCCATATGAGACCCTCCCTGATGATTTATTCATACCGCCAAATGCACTTGAGCTTTGTCTGGAATCTTTCTCTGGGCCAATGGATCTTTTGCTTTATCTTATTAAAAAAGAAAATATCAATATACTAGAGCTTGATGTGTCAGAAATAACACAACAATACGTTCAATATATTGAATTAATGGATATTCTTAAATTTGAATTGGCGGCAGAATATCTTGTTATGGCAGCAACTTTGGCTGAGATAAAATCTAGAATGATGTTGCCCAAAGAGCAGTTCGATGAAGAAGAGGAAGATCCAAAGCTTGCTTTAATCAAAAGACTTCAAGAATATCAAAGATATAAAACAGCCTCAGAAAATCTTGCAAACCTTCCAAGGGTTGATAGAGATTTTTTTGTTGCTTCTACAGCACTGCCAAAATTTGAAATAGTCACACCTGACATTAGCATTACAGCCAAAGATTTAAGAGATATTCTCCATGAGGTTTTGAGCAGACCTGATCTCAAATCAAACCATCAGATAGATTTTGAAGAACTTTCTACTCAAGAAAGAATACAGATTATTTTGAGCATCTTAGCAAAAAGAAATGTAATAAGTTTTTCAAAAACACTTCGAAAATCAGAAGGTCGGCAGGGTGTAGTAGTCACACTTCTTGCATCATTAGAGTTAGCAAAAGATGGGCATTTAGAGCTAATTCAAAATGAATCAAATGAAATTTTTTTAAAATCTAAAGGGAGAATAGGAAATGAACAATAAAGTTTCAACTAATACAATCGAAGCATTGCTATTTGGAGCAGGGCGTCCTTTAAGGTTATCAGAGATCAGATCACTTTTAGAAAATAATGGAATAATTGAAGATCTAGCATCAATCAAACAATCTATTAATGAAATAGAAGATAGGTATGATGGTACTTCACTCGAAATTAAAGATGTGGCATCTGGCTATAGACTTCAAATTAAAAAAGATTTTTCTGGCTGCCTCTCTCATTTGTGGAATGAAAGCACGCCTAGAATTTCAAAGGCACTAATGGAGACCATATCAATAATTGCATATAAGCAGCCTGTAACAAGAGGTGATATAGAAGACATTAGAGGCGTCCATGTAGGCACTTCAAGCATCCGTTCTTTGCTTGAAAGAGAGTGGATAAAAGTATCAGGCTTTAGAGACGTTCCAGGAAGGCCTGCTTTATATGTGACTACAAAGCAATTTCTAGACGACTTTGATGTAAAAAATATCTCAGCATTGCCTTCATTGCCAGATATTGTTGAGCAAGACTCAGAAGCTTTTCTTTCAGAAGTAATTTAGTACTCTCGTGACAGAAAGACTTCAAAAGTTTTTAGCTAAATCTGGTATTGGTTCTAGGCGTTATTGTGAAAGTTTAATCAAAGAAGGCTTGGTAAAAGTTAATGGCAATATTGCTCAGGTTGGCTGCACTGTTTCATCAAAAGATAAGGTTGAATATAAAGATGAGCTTATTCAAGCTGCGGACGAAGAGCTTAAGGTAGTTATTTTAAATAAGCCTGAGGGCGTCTTATCATCAAACGCTAGAGAAAAAAAACTACCTATCGTTTTTGATTATTTGCCAGATGATGGCAATCAAAGAAATTGGATATCTATAGGAAGATTAGATATCAATACATCTGGACTAATGCTTTTTACTAATGATGGCGGATTTGCTAATAAATGCATGCATCCTTCATATAAAGTTGATAAAGAATACTTAGTCAGAGCTAGAGGGGAGTTTAATCAAGACATTAAATCGCAAATGCTAAAGGGAATTGAAATTGAAGGAAGTCTCTATAAGTTTACTGATATTGTTGAGGGAGAAAAAAAGGGAACAAATCAATGGTTTTCTGTGTGTTTAATAAGTGGCAAAAATAGAGAGGTAAGAAAAATATTTAATCATTTTGATATGGATGTTAGTAGACTCAAAAGAACAAGGTTTGGACCAATATTTCTTCCATCAACCCTGTCAAAAGGAAAGTCAAAGTTATTATCCCAGCCTGAGATTGTGGAGCTATCTCAATATGGTGCTAAAAAGTAAGCTTGTTCATACAAAATTTATTGATATAGCTTCAAAAAATAATCATCTAGAGTTTTTGAAATTACTCAACCTGCTAGATCCTATCAATTTAAGCGATAGATCTAATCATGATTTATCTTTAAAGCTATTTATTATAAAAACTATAATAGGACAACAAGTTTCCGTGAAGGCTGCTGATGCAGTTTGGGACAAAGTTAAACCAGTGGTAGATGGTGATACTCTAAATTTAGCTGACCTAGAAAATAAAGGTCTTTCTAACATGAAAAAAGTCTATATCGAAGGCACACACAACTATTTTTCAAAAAATAAATTTAGCAGGTCGTTTTTAAAAAAGTGTTCAAAGAAAGAGCTTGAAGATATTTTTTTAAATATCAAGGGAATAGGACCATGGACGCTAAATGTAATTAGAATGTTTTATATAAATGATGAAGATATTTGGCTTCCAGAAGATTTAGTTATCAAAAAAAGCTTGATACACTTTTTTGATATTGAAAACGATAAGAGCGTATTCAATTTATATAGTCCATATAAAACTTATTTTTGCATGTATTTGTGGGCAGGATCAAAGCTCTTTAAATGAGTCAAATGTAAAATAATGATCATTTGTGATTTCACTTTCTTTGGAAAAAAACCACTCATAACATTTTTGAAGCTCTTGTGGACCTTTTAGTAATGAGGGATCTTCGGCTGGATAGGCAAAAGCCCGCATTGAAGTTCTAGTTGCTCCTGGGTCAAAATTAAATATTTTTAGGCTTGAGGTGCTCTCCAGCTCATCTCTAAATATTTCCGCCATAGATTTGGTTGCAGCTTTTGATACTGCATACGCTCCCCAAAAAGCCCTTCCCTTATTAGCAACTCCTGATGACGTAAATATAATTCTTGGGGAAGCTGAGCCTGATAAAGCTGGAATAAGACTTTTACTTAATAAAAACGAAGCAGTTAAATTAATATTAATAACTTTGCTCCATGTTTCATGATCGTACTCTGATAGCATCGACATTTTACCTAAAATAGATGCGTTATTAATCAGCCCATCAAGATTTTCATAATGACGAATAATTTCATTATTAATTTCGGTTGCTTGGTTTTGGTTTAAGACTTCAAGATCACATTCAATAATTAAAGGCTTTGTATTGTAGTTCTTTTTAATATGATCATATGTTTCATTTAAGCTCTTGGAATCTCTTCCTAAGAGGATTATGTTGGCTCCTTTTGCACTCATTCCAAAAGAAAGCTCTCTTCCGATTCCCTTGTTTGCTCCAGTAATTAAAATATTTTTATTTTGCATATATAGCTTTTTATTATTTGCCAATGTATTTGGCTAGTTCTATTGGATGATCAATTCTAATTTCTTTCTTGCCTATTTTTTTTTTTTTTTTTCCATAACCATACTCACACGATATAACAATCATTCCAGCGGCATTACCAGCTGCAATATCCACATTGTGATCCCCCACATAGCATGTTTTCATAGGATCTATTCCGATCTCACTGCACGCTAACAGAATACCTTCCGGACTAGGTTTTGCACTTTTTAAATGATCTGGGCATATTAAAATTAATGAACTACTTAACTCATTAAACGAATCAATTAAAGGCTTTGCATATTCATATGGTTTATTAGTAACTATCCCAAAAGAAATGTTGCTATCCGCTAAAGAATTAAGCATTTCTTTTACACCGTCAAATAAACAAGAGCTTTTTATAAGATTTTTTTTGTATTGTTTGAGCAAATCACTTCTTAATGTCTCAAACTTAGAATCACTTTCATTAATACCAAATCCAACCTTGATAAGCTTTCCGCTTCCATCTGAGATATGGTGACGGATATCAGCAAGCTCGAGGTTATGTTTCTCGTTATCTAAAAGAACATTATTTAATGAGAGCAAAAAATCAGGCGCAGTATCAATTAACGTTCCATCAAGATCGAATAAAACAAGCTCTGTTTTATTAAGAAGGTTTTCTTGCATGGATTATATAATTAACGCCAAGATCATTATTGAGAGATGCATTATGAGTTATTGGATTATAAAACATTCCTTTGGTATCAAGTAACTCAGCATTAGCAGCTCTAACATATGATGCTAGCGTAGAGGGCTTAATAAACTTATTGTATTCATGTGTGCCTTTAGGAAGAATTTTAAAAATATATTCAGCTCCTACAATAGCCGTTACCCATGACCTTGGATTTTTATTTATTGTAGAAAGAAATAAATCGCCACCAGGTTTTAATAGTTTTGTGCAAACATCTATTAGCGACTTTGGATCTGGGACATGTTCTAAGACTTCTAAGCACGACACAACGTCAAAACGATCATTGTTGCTTTTATAAAAATCTTCGGCAGTCCCAACTATATAATTAATATTTTTAGAATTCTCCTTAGCATGCGTTCTTGCAATCTCAATACCAGGCCCAGCTGCATCGATTCCCGTTACAATGGCCCCTTTATCAAACATCGCTTCGGCAAGGATTCCACCCCCACAACCAACATCTAAATACTCTTTGTTTTCTACATGGATAATATCATTTATGTAGTTTGCTCTTAGTGGGTTAATTTTGTGAAGAGGTTTAAAATCACCCTCTTTGTCCCACCATTTATCGGCAAGCTCGGCAAATTTGGTAACTTCATTTTGATCAATATTCATCTGCACAGTTTAACAATTTTTTTTTCATAATATTATCTATCTTCAAATTAAATATTTATGTAGTAAAGCTACAAAATTAATTTGATCAAACCTCATAAATAAAGCATATGTAATTTCAATTGACTTTTAAATTTACTTATTATTTACTTCACTACAAGACATTTTATTTTATTTATAATGATAATTTCAGCATTAAAATCTAAAGAAACTACAGACACACGATCTCCAATACATTTGGAGACCATATCCTCAATTGTATCTTTAGAGACCTCAATAATGTTTGAAGAGGGCATTGGGGCTGGAATTTACACTGATGATAATGCCTTTGAAAAGCTAGGTCTAAATGCTGCAAGCAGGAATGATTGTTTATCAAAAGCAAATTTAATCATAACTCTTCAACCCTTATCAAATAATGAATTAGATTTGGTAACTAAAGGTTCAACCATTCTTGGCACAGTTAACCCTTTTTACAACCAAGAACACATTGATGAATGTAAAAAAAGAGGCATAAATTTAGTGAGCATGGAATTTATTCCTAGAATTACCAGGGCCCAAAAAATGGATGTATTAAGCTCTCAAGCTAATTTAGCAGGATATTCAGCTGTTATAGAGTCTGCAAAACATTTATCTAAAGGTCTACCTATGATGATGACTGCTGCAGGCACTTTAAAGCCCGCAAGAGTTTTTGTTATTGGTGTTGGTGTAGCAGGACTTCAAGCTATTGCAACCGCAAAGAGGTTGGGGGCTAGAGTTGAGGCTTTTGATACAAGGGATGTTGTTGAAGAACAAGTTAATTCACTTGGAGCCAAGTTTGTAAAAATAGATCTTGGTGAGACTGGGCAAAATGATCAAGGTTATGCCAATGAGTTGACACCTGAACAAATACAAAAACAAAAAGATCTTCAATCGAAAGTCTGTGCTCGCTCTGATATCGTAATAACTACAGCTCAGCTCTTTGGTAGACCTGCTCCAAGATTAATAGATGAGAAAACTATTTCTCAGATGCAGCCTGGTAGCGTTATATTTGATATGGCAGTTGAGTCCGGAGGTAATGTTGAGGGCTCTGAAATTGATCAAGTCGTTATTAAAAATGGAGTTAAGATTATTGGGATTTCAAATTTAACTTCAACTGTTTCCTCGCATGCATCACTTGCGCTTTCCAATAACTTTAACCATTGGATATGTGATTTTTATAATAAAGAATTAAAGACAATTGAATTTAACTTTGAGGATGAAATTAT
>JAQWXQ010000080.1 GCA_029254395.1 SAR86 cluster bacterium
CAGGGTATTAAATGGGGGCCATTTACATTAAGAATACCATTCATACATATTAAATTTAGAGCTGGTGAGTTTTTTCAAGGTATGGTTATTTCAGGCGCTACAGCATTTGCCGCAGTCCCTGTGGCTATGGGTCTTGGTCTTAGTTTTGAGGATGGAATTGCTTTAAGCTTTATCGCTGGTACATTAATTGCCTCCGGCCCAATACTGTTTGGAGAACCCATGGCTCCTGGATGGATAACACCTGCATTGCCTATTGTAATTGCAGCTTTTGCTGCTAAAGGTCAATTTACCGGTGTTTATGATGTAACAACTTTCCAATACATGGCAGCTATATGTATTGAATTCACTCTTCTTATTTTTATTTTAGGTGTAACAGGCTGGGGTAAGAGGCTAATACAAATTATTCCTAATGGGTTAAAGGCTGGTATTATTCTTGGTGCAGCTTTGGCAGCATTTTATCAAGTGTTTGTTACTGATCTAGATAAGTTACTATTACAGCCAATTTCAATGTTTGTTGCAATTTCAGTATGCGTTATCACAACTTTTTCAGACCCCTTTAAAAAACTTGCTGTTAATAATAAATTTTTTAGCAAAGTGGGCTCTCTAGGCCTTCTTCCCGGTTTTGTTCTTGCAGCATTCATAGCTTTTTTATGCAATGAGGTTACATTTAACATTGAATGGGGTTTTAAAATACCTGATGTTGTTTCTTTGTTTAATAAAACATCTCCACTTGCTATTGGTTTCCCTCCAATGGAAATGTATCTAGAGGCAATTCCTTTGGTTGTAATAGGCTATACGTTGCTATTTGGTGATTTAATTACCGCAAATGAGGTTCTTAACGATGCCCAAAAATCTAGACCAGATGAAACTTTGGATATTGACCTTAACAGATCTCATCTTTCGATAGCTGCAAGAAATCTTTTAGGCTTATTGGTAAATCCTTTTTTTCCGACACAGGGAGCACTGTGGACGGGTGTTCACGTTGTTGTTGTTGAAAGGTGGAAGAAGGGCTTTAAAGAAATGCCATCCATATTTGATGGCCTAGGTTCATATTATCTAATGGCACTCCCTATTCTCTATTTCACTTTACCGTTCATAACTTTAATGAAGCCTTTAATGCAAATGGCTTTATCTCTTACTCTCATATTGACTGGTTTTGCTTGTGCATACGTTGCAATGGCAATACCTAAAAAGAATTCTGAAATGGCATCAGCACTATTGATAGCTGTCTTTATAACCTTCTTTAGTGCATGGGTTGGTTTATTAATTGGTATAATACTTAGTATATTTGTTGTTGGCTTAGACAAAACTGAGAAATAAAAATCATGGCATTTGCATTAGAGATTACAGATCTTAAAAAAACTTATCCTGGTGGAGTAGAGGCTCTTAAAGGGATATCACTATCAGTAAATGAAGGTGATTTTTACGCTTTACTCGGCCCTAATGGAGCTGGTAAGTCTTCAACAATAGGTATTATTGGGTCTTTAGTTACAAAATCATCCGGTACCGTGAAAATTTTTGATGTTGATACAGAAAAAAACTCTCCTTTAGCAAAAACTATGTTGGGTGTTGTCTCACAAGAGATTAATTTTTCTCAATTTGAAAAGGTTATGGATATAGTAGTTACTCAAGCAGGGTTCTATGGAATTCCTAAAAAAGAAGCGCTGCCAAGAGTGGAAAGCATCTTAAAAAGATTGAGTTTATGGGACAAAAGAGATCAACAGGCAAGAACCCTTTCAGGTGGATATAAAAGAAGGCTTATGATAGCCAAAGCTCTTGTTCATGAGCCTAAATTATTAATTCTAGATGAGCCAACAGCAGGGGTAGATATAGAGCTTAGAAGAGAAATGTGGTCTTTTCTTAAAGAAATTAATCAAAATGGCACCACCATAATTCTTACAACTCATTACCTTGAGGAGGCTGAGCAGCTTTGTCGAAACATAGGTATTATTGATGATGGAAAGATAGTAGCTAATACAGGCATGAAAGATCTTTTAGGGTCACTAAACGTTCAAGGATTCGTATTTGATCTTCAGTCGCCCATAGATAAAGCACCAGTAATAGATGGTTTTCCAATTAAACTTGAAGATCCTTTAACTCTTGTAGCGGCGGTAAGTAAAGACAGGTCTATTAATGCATTATTTGACGAACTTACTAAGTTAAACATTAAAGTTAAATCAATGAGAAATGAAGCAAACAGACTCGAAGAGTTATTTATTGAAATGGTAAATTCTAATGAAAAATAATCCCAGTATAACTGTAGGTCTGTGGACCTTGGCAGTAAAAGAAATTAGGCGCTTTTTAAGAATTTGGGTTCAGACATTGGTCCCACCTGCAGTTACTATGTCCTTGTATTTTGTAATATTTGGATCCTTAATTGGTCCTAGAATTGGTTCGATGGAGGGTTTAGATTATATACAGTTTATGATTCCTGGGTTAATCATGATGTCTGTTATTACTAATTCTTATAACAACGTGGTTTCTTCTTTTTATTCTGTAAAGTTTCAAAAATCTATTGAAGAGCTTTTAATTTCTCCAATGCCAAATTGGACTATATTGCTTGGTTTTGTAATTGGGGGAGTGTGTAGGGGAGTTTTAATTGGCTTTATTGTTTTTATTGTAAGTTTACTTTTTTACCCTGAGTTTACAGTGGTCAATCCACTCTTAACCATTACAGTCCTCCTTTTGACTTCAATTCTATTTTCTTTGATGGGATTTTTAAATGCTGTATTTGCAGATAGTTTTGATGACATCTCTATTATCCCGACATTCGTCCTTACGCCACTTATATATCTTGGAGGAGTTTTTTACTCTATTAAAATACTCCCTGAGTTTTGGCAAATTGTTTCTAAAGCAAATCCAATGCTCTATGTAGTTAGCACTTTTAGAGAAGGGATGTTGGGGGTAAGTGATGTCTCAATTTCTTTTTCTTTAGGAATGATTCTAGGCTTTATAGGTCTTTTAACTGGGGCTTCACTCTATCTATTGGAAAAAGGTTCGGGTATCAGGCAATGAGCAGGAAGCATTTGGGAAAAGTTGTTAAAAGCTACTCATCAGCATCATTTAAAACTTTAGATCCTATCCCAAGAAATCTTAACAGAGATTCATTTGGTATGGATTTTTGGAATGCATTTGAGTTTACATATCTTGATAAAAATAACCTTCCAGTATTAAGAGTTCTTGAGATATCAATACCTTCAGATTCTAAAAATATAGTTGAATCAAAGTCATTAAAAATTTATCTCAACTCATTTTATAATAAACAATACAGTCATAAAGAAGATGTTCTCAACATAATTAAAAAAGACCTAGATAAAATTACAAAAGCATCAATTAACATTCGTTTTATAAATAAATTCTCCAAAGAACCAGAAAGCCTAAACCTAAATACAACTAAACTTAAAAAATCTCCTTCGCAAAGAGTATTACTATTTACAGGTTTTAGATCTATATGTCCTGTTACAGCTCAACCTGATTTTGCAAACATCTATATTTATACAGATGAAAAAATTGATATAAGTTGGTTAAACAATTTCTTAGTTTCATATAAGGACAAAGGTGATTTTCATGAGCAATGTATTGAAGCAATATTTTTAGAAATTAAGAACAAGTACAATCCAAAAAAACTCGATATCAT
>JAQWXQ010000109.1 GCA_029254395.1 SAR86 cluster bacterium
CTGAAAAAAGAGACCATAGAAAAATTGGCAAAGAGATGGGCTTATTCCATTTTCAAGAAGAAGCACCTGGTATGGTTTTTTGGCATCCAAGAGGCTGGGCCATATACAAAAATCTAGAATCATTTGTTAGAGACAGACTTGATAAATTTGATTATCAAGAAATAAAAACACCTCAAGTTGTTGATAGAAAATTATGGGAAGCTTCTGGTCATTGGGATAAATATAGAGAAAATATGTTTATCACCGAGATAGATGAAGAGCATGCAAACGACAAAAGAACAAACGCACTTAAACCAATGAACTGCCCTTGCCATGTTCAAGTTTATAACCATGGACTAAAGTCCTATAGAGATTTACCAGTTCGACTTGCTGAGTTTGGATCATGTCATAGATATGAGGCCTCGGGTACATTGCATGGCCTTATGCGTGTGAGAGGTTTTACCCAAGATGATGGGCATATTTTTTGTACAGAAAGCCAGATTGAAAACGAGACTAAGCTCTTTATTGAGCTCCTTTCAGGTATGTACAAAGATTTAGGTTTTGAAAACTTTGACATAAAACTATCTACCAGACCAGAAACAAGAGTAGGAAGCGATGAGGTTTGGGATAAGGCTGAAAGCGCTTTAGAAAATGCTATTAAAAAACTAGATCTACCTTTTGAAATTGTTGAAGGCGAGGGTGCTTTTTATGGGCCAAAATTAGATTTTGTTTTAACAGATGCGATCGGAAGAGAATGGCAATGTGGCACCTTTCAAGCAGACTTTAATTTACCAGACAGGCTTGATGCTGAGTATGTTGGCGAAGATGGATCTAAGCATAGACCTGTAATGATACATAGAGCAGTTCTTGGATCATTTGAAAGGTTTATAGGCATATTGATAGAAAACTACTCAGGCAAATTACCTCTTTGGTTAGCTCCTGAACAAGTTGCAATAGCCACTATTATTTCAGAAGTTGACGATTATGCTTCTGAAATAGAAGAGCTATTAAAATCAATTAATATTAAAGTAATTAAAGACTTGCGAAATGAAAAAATTGGCTACAAGGTAAGAGAGCATAGTGCAGCAAAGGTTCCTGTTATTTTGGCACTGGGGGCAAGAGAGAAAGAAAGTAGAACAGTTTCTGTCCGAAGAATAGGTAGTAATAACACTGAAACCAAATCATTGGATGAGTTTATTAAAGAAATTAAAGCTGAGGCACAAAGCCCTTCAAACTAATATCTGTGAGCTTTATAAGAAATATTTTCATACTCCCAATTAAGTTTTACAGATATTTTATTTCTCCTCTTTTTCCACCTTCTTGTCGATTCCAACCTACATGTTCCCAGTATGCTATTAATGTAATTTTAGAACATGGGTTGATAAAAGGTTTCTATCTTGCTACTAAAAGAATTCTTAAATGTCATCCTTGGGGATAATCCCTATCAAAAACATCAAAAAAATCATAGTTTTACATAGGTAAAAAATTCTTTTTTTTTAACACTTTTACTAGATAAACCCTTTATAAATGCTATAGTTTATCTAATTAAAATGTTTGTAATCCAATATAGGGGGTTTATGTTATGAACAAAATATCTAAAGTCTTACTAGGAACTTTTGCATCTTTTGCATTAGCTGTTCCATTTTTTGTAAGCGCTCAAGAAATAGAAGAAGTGGTTGTTACGGCAACTAAAAAAGCTGAATCTATTCAGGATCTGGCTTTATCAATCGAAGCATTTACTGCTGAAGATATGGAAAAAAACTTAATCAAGGACGCTGCTGACTTACAAGAAGTTGTTCCTGGTTTAATAGCTGATAAAGGTATCGGTTCAGGTGTTTCATATGCTATCAG
>JAQWXQ010000119.1 GCA_029254395.1 SAR86 cluster bacterium
TGTGTTGCTTGGACACAGTTTGGTTAAAACTAATCAAGCTCGCTTTTGTACCCTGCTCCTCGGGTCACGAAAGTTAAAAAGCCAATTGGGTGAGCTATGCATGTAGAAGTTAGGCTGAAAGATTAGCGGACGCGGGTTCAATTCCCGCCGCCTCCACCATTTTTGGAGCTAATAGAATAGCGAAGTGTATGAAAAAAATATTGTTAACTTTATTATTCTCCCTTTATTCATCTTTCGCATTGGCAAATCCTGAAAGCTTAAAGTTGGAAGTATCAGCTGATTCTTTGCTACGAGAAAAGCAATGGATTCATGGTGCTGAGGATTGTGA
Organism: SAR86 cluster bacterium; assembly: GCA_029254395.1. GTDB lineage: Bacteria > Pseudomonadota > Gammaproteobacteria > Magnimaribacterales > D2472 > CAJQGY01. The sequence goes on from JAQWXQ010000119.1 coordinate 329, forward strand.
GGTAACTGATGACCCTGCAATCGAAGTCTATCGATACGATCACGATACCTATGTTCTCAGGCAAAGTAAGTGTTTAAGTTTTGAGGCACCGTTTATGTTTTTATTGCTAGGCACTAAGACTGCATTGCTAATAGACTCTGGTGCTACTAAAGATGTTATTGAGTTCCCACTTTACGATACGGTACGTTCACTTGCAGTCGATAGGGAGATATTGTTAATTCACTCGCACAGTCATGGAGACCATAAACGAGGAGATGCACAGTTCAAAGGCAAATCGGGAGTAACTATAGTAGAGCCAAGTAGAAATGGTGTAGACAAGTTCTTCGGTTTCACAAACTGGCCTTATGGTGAGTCGCTACTTGATTTAGGCGGAAGAGAACTAATCATTTTACCAACCCCAGGGCATCAGGAAGAAGCAATAACAGTTTACGATCCTAAAACACAGTGGCTCTTAACAGGTGACACAGTCTATCCAGGTTATATATATATCAAGGATTGGCAGGCATACCAATTAACTATAGAGCGTCTAGTATTATTTGCTCAGAGTTATACAGTAAGTGCTATATTAGGTTCTCATATCGAAATGACCAGTTCTGCTGGACAGTACTATCCAATAGGTACAACATTTCAGCCAGAAGAGGCATCTCTCGTTCTAGACCCAGTCATCCTTTTAGAGCTGAATAATGCTCTTGATAGTAGCGATAAGCCAAGTGAAATTCAGCTAGATGAATTGATCGTGTCACCAATGAATTTTGTACAAAGAGGTGTCAGCAATATTGCTCGTTGGCTTACTCAGTAATTAGCTATGTGATTTACTGCAGAAAACAACCGAGGGCTTTATCTTGCTCTTGCCCCAAGAGGTAATGATTGTCCTAAAAAAGAATTTTAAGTTGAAAAAATTATTACCAGCGCTTACAAGTTGCAAAGACTCTTTCAATAATATATCTTTAAATCGAAATTAATATAAAGAATAATTATGAAACTTAATAATTTATGTATGTCATTTATAGTGACAATGTTTTCTCTAAATATTGCTGCTGACGGTGATCACGGTGGCTACCAGTGCTATTCAAGTGATCCTGAAATGGGTGATTCCGCATTCTGGGCTGGTGAAGCTATTGAGTCGTTTGCTCAAAATGAATTTGAGAAAACAATTAATATTGTAGATGCATGCTTTGATGTTTTTGCAACTGAAGCAGTAATTATGCAAAAAGAGCTAGACGCAAATAAAGTTAAATACCCGCCCATTGGCAGGGTTACTAGAAATGAGAAAGAAAAAATACATAAAAACTATGCTGTTAATGATGTATCAATGGCCTTATGGGCTAAAGCAAGATCATTAGAAGAAACAGGCAAAACTGATCTAGCTAAAAATACTTATTCTAAATGTATGTATCTTGCTCACGGGAGAGCCTGGGATCCAAAGGGGTGGTTTTGGAATCCAGCCGCTGATTGTATAAATAGAGCTAGAAAACTTCTCGAATAAATTATTTACAATTTTCTAGACATATCTATCTTAGATCATTAAACTACGACTCTTTTTAAATAAAACTTAAATATGGCTAACTCTAAACAAGCAAGCAAAAGAGCAAAACAGAATGCGCAGACATACAAGCTAAGACATGCCCAAAGGTCAGTGGTAAGAACTGCTGTAAAAGCGGTTCGTGCGAGTATTGAAGAAAATGATGCTGTTAAGGCCAAGGAAAACCTTGTAAAAGCTGAAAAAGTTTTAGATTCTTCTGCTTCAAAAAAAGTTATACATAAAAATGCTGCTGCCAGAACTAAAAGCAGGCTATCTAAAGCAGTAAAAAACTTAGGCTAAGTCCTCTCTTTCTTTTGCGATAACCTCTTCAAGCGATTGAAGAATTTCTTTTGTTCCCTCTCCAGTAGCTGCAGAAATAAAAAATATATCTTTTCTGTCAATTCCTAAATTTTCTTTAATGCTTTTTGCAGCATCCTCTACTTCATTCTCCTGCAATAGATCAATTTTATTGCAAACTATCCATGAAACTTTCTGAGTTAAATCTTCCTTATATTTACTTAACTCATTTTTAAGTAATTCTATTTGCTTTACTGGGTCATTCTGGTCTGTTGCAAATAAATCAACAAAAATAAGCAATAATCCAGTCCTTGAAATATGTTGAAGAAATTTTATACCTAGTCCAGCGCCATCAGATGCACCTTCAATCAATCCAGGAATATCAGCAATAACATAGCTTGAGTCAGAGCCTTGAATAGTACCTAGATGAGGTCTAAGAGTTGTAAAGGGATAGCTTCCAATTTTAGGCTTTGCAGATGAAACTTTATTTAAGAATGTTGATTTGCCTGCATTGGGAAATCCTACAAGTCCAACATCAGCTAGAGACTTTAATTCAAGTCTTATATTTCTTACTTCTCCCTCAAACCCAAGAGTAAATTTTCTAGGTGATTGATTTGTGCTTGATTTAAACCTAGCGTTACCCTGTCCGCCATCTCCTCCCACAGCTACCGTATAAGAAATATCAGAATCACAACAGTCAATTAATTCTTCATTTGAAAAATCATCATATATAACTGTGCCTTTAGGAATATCAATAATTAAATCCTCAGCCGCAGCTCCAGATTTATTTTTGCCAGATCCTGGTCTACCGTTTTTACCAATAAATACTCTTTTATTTTGGAAATCGATTAAAGTGTTTTTGTTTTTATTAACTTTAAATACAATATTAGCGCCCTTTCCACCGTCTCCACCATCGGGACCGCCAAAAGGTATGTATTTTTCTCTTCTAAAACTTGATGCTCCAGCACCACCATTTCCAGCCCTAACTTCGAGAAAGGCCTCGTCTATAAAATTCATGGGATTTTAAGAAAAACGTTATGCAGGTATAACGTTGGCAGTTTTTCTACTTTTAGGACCTTTGTAAGTAAATTGAACAACACCTTCAGCTTTTGCAAATAAAGTATCATCTTTGCCTATGCCTACATTAATACCAGGATGTGTATTAGTTCCTCTTTGACGGATAAGAATTTCACCAGCTTTTACCGTTTGTCCACCAAATCTTTTAACGCCAAGTCTTTTGGCGTTGGAATCTCTTCCGTTCTTACTGGAACCACCTGCTTTTTTATGTGCCATTATTTACTCACTATTTTAATATCTTTGATTTCAACTTGAGAATGCCTAGCTCTATGGCCAATTTTTCTCATACTATGTTTTCTTCTTCGAAATCTAAGAACTGATATTTTTTCAGATTTAACGATATCAACAACTTCTGCAGTTACTTTAACGTTAGCTAAGTAAGGCTGCCCAATTTCAACATTTTCGCCGTCAACATATAGCAAAACATTATCAAATGTTACTTTTGAGCCAGGCTCATCCTTCAATAAGTCGACAGGTAATTTCATACCTTTCTCGATTTTGTGTTGTTTTCCGCCTGTTTCTATTACTGCATACATATTTATATCTCTAAAGGTGGCAAAATATACGCTTTAATGAAGAATTTATCAATACTTATGTATAATTTTGCTTTAATTAATTTTATAAAGGGTATTAAAGATTATTAATCTAAGTAAAGAATTACTTCATGTAAGAAAACTTCTTAAAAACGAGATCATAGAAGAGGAAATTATTTCTGATCTTTATGACTACATATTTAAATCTAGCGGCAAACAAATAAGAGCCCGATTATCGCTTTTAACCTCTTCTATTGATAAGAGAAAAGGTGTAAAAAGGTTAAGATTGGCTGCAATAATTGAACTGCTACATACAGCAACATTAGTTCATGATGATGTTGTAGATTCATCTGCAATTCGAAGAGGCAATGCTTCTGTGAATAGCATTTGGACAAATTCTCACAGCGTGCTTATTGGCGACTACATCTATTCAAAAGCATTCATGCTAATGGTTGCTCTTAACAACATGAAAATCCTTAAAGAGCTTTCGGATGCAACAAACGATATTTCGAAAGGTGAACTCATACAATTAGATTCAATAAATAACATAAAAGTTGATTTGCCTTACCTATTAAAAATTAGTTACTTTAAAACGGGAAGATTATTTGAGGCGGCTGCAAAATCAGGAGCAATATTAGCTGGTGGTGATCGCGACTATATTAAACATTCAACCAGTTTTTCTAAAAACTTAGGGGTTTTGTTTCAAATAAAAGATGATTTATTAGATTATCAAATAGAAAGTCACTCTGGTAAACCAAATTTTCAAGATATTAAGGAAAAGAAAATAACTTATCCTTTTTATTTCGCATACACGAATGCAAGCTCAAAAGAGAAGAGAGATTTAAAGGATTTTCTAGGTTGTGAATCTATAAATAATAAAAAACTTTATGAACTAGTTTTAAAATTAGGTGGGCTAGAAAAAACAGAAAATTTAGCTATAAGTTATATGAAAAAAGCGGAAATCTCTGCTTATTCAATAAAAAATAAAATTGTTAAAGATGAGATGTTAAACTTGCTTGATAAATCACTAAACAGAAAAAAATGACCTTTACACCTGAAAATTATTACTCAAAAGAATCCATTATTGAGTGTGCCAATGGCAATTTATTTAATAAAGATGATGGGAAGCTCCCTTCAGACAATATGCTTATGTTTGATTTGATATCTCTAATTAATAGTGATGGTGGGGAATTTGGAAAGGGTAAAATTATTGCAGAACTGGACATAAATCCAGACTTATGGTTTTTTGATTGCCATTTTAAAGGTGATCCAGTTATGCCTGGTTGCCTTGGTTTGGATGCAATGTGGCAGCTTCTTGGCTTCTTTTTGCTATGGTCTGGTTTGCCAGGGGTTGGAAGAGCTCTGGGCGCTGAAAAAATAAAATTTTTTGGTCAAGTGCTCCCAACAGCAAAAAAAGTAAAATATGAGTTAGATGTAAAAAGAGTTATTAATAGAGGTGCTGTATTAGGCTTAGCAAATGGTAAAATGTTTGTTGATGATAGAGAAGTATATTCAGCTGAAAATCTTAAAGTAGGCTTATTTAAAGACACGAGTAATTTTTAATGAAAAATGTAGTTGTAACAGGAGTGGGTATAAAATCTTGTATTGGTAACACCTATGCAGATGTTTTAGATAGCCTACAAAATGGTAAATCAGGCATTATTGCTAATGATACATACCAAGAAATGGGCTTTAGAAGCTGTGTTTCAGGAAGCATGAGTATTGAATTGAAAGATTTAATAGATAGAAAACTTTTAAGATTTATGGGAGAAACAGCTGCATATTCTTACCTGGCAGCATTAGATGCAATAGAAATGTCTGGTATTTCGAGCGATGTTTTGTCAAACCCAAGAGTTGGGATTGTTGCAGGTTCTGGTGGGGCTTCGACAAGAACGCAAACAATTACAGCAGATATTACAAGAGAAAAAGGACCAAAAAGAATTGGCCCATATGCTGTAACAAAAACAATGGGTAGCACTGTAGCTGCGATCCTAGGCACTGCTTTTAAACTTCAAGGCGTTAACTACTCTATATCATCTGCATGCTCTACAAGTGCTCATTGTATTGGTCATGGATCTGATTTAATTAAATCAGGGCAACAAGATATTGTAATAGTTGGCGGAGGTGAGGATGAGCACTGGAGCTCATCAGGTCTTTTTGACGCCATGGGAGCGCTATCTTCTAATTATAATGAAACACCAGAACTTGCATCCAGAGCTTTTGATAAAGATAGAGATGGTTTTGTCATATCTGGGGGAGCTGGAATGCTAGTCCTAGAGGAAGAAGAACATGCTAAAAAAAGAGGAGCGAATATTTTGGCAACTTTATCAGGTTATTTTGCTAATTCTGATGGTTATGACATGGTTGCACCATCTGGTGAAGGTGCAGAAAGATGCATGCAAGGTGCACTAAAATCCTCAGGAGGATCTGTAGATTATATTAATGCTCATGGAACTAGTACACCAGTTGGAGATTTGGCTGAGCTTGGGGCTATTCAACGTGTATTTGGAGCGAATGCACCCATTATTAGCTCAACAAAATCTATGACCGGTCATTCCTTGGGGGCAACAGGAGCCCAGGAGGCAATATATTCAATAATGATGATCAATGAGGGCTTTATTGCTCCATCAATTAATATTGATGACTTGGTAGATGAGGCTGCGGGGCTTGAAATTAATCAAGAAACTCGTGAGCAAAAGCTAAATAGTGTTATGAGTAATTCATTTGGTTTTGGCGGAACCAATGCAACGCTTATACTTTCAAAGTATTAGTTAATAAAATTCTTTGAGGGTATTTGAAGTATAAGGTTTGATTTCGCTCAGTCTGCCCTCTTCCATTTTTAATGCCCACTCATGGTCAGCCAATAGTGCTCTTCCAACTGCGACAAGGTCATATTTACTGCTAGATATATCTTCAATTACTTTTTCAATTCCTGAGACTTCAGCAGGAGCTGTCATATCGGTAAAATCTGAATCTAGTCCAACACTGCCTACACTTATTGTTGGTAGTTTTGATATTTTTTGAGTCCAATAAGCTAAATTATTATTATTTTCTTTAAACTCACTCTCCCAATACCTCCTCGTGCTTGCATGTAAGTAATCAAGACCTGAATCAATTGGTTCTTTTAGCATGCTGGTTAACTCTTGAACATCTTGAGCCAATCTTGCTGTGTAATCTTGTTGTTTCCATTGTGAAAACCTAAATCCAACTATAAAGTCCTTACTAACCTTTGCTCTTACAGCTTTAATGACCTCAGATGCAAACTTTGCTCTTTTTTCGATACTTCCACCATATGCATCTTCTCTTTGGTTTGTTCCTTCCCATAAAAAATTATCAATTAAGTACCCATGCGCTCCATGAATTTCAATACCATCAAACCCAATTTTTTCGCATATTCGTGCATCTTCAGCATATGCATCTATAGTTTCATTTATATCGTTAATTGACATTGCATGTGCAACATTTTTACCTGGTCTGGTAAGACCAGATGCTGTATGACCAGGTACTTTTGGATTGGGCCCCATTCCTGGCTTCCTGAAGCCGCCACAATGCCATAGCTGCCCTATAACAGCCCCGTCATTGATCTTTATTCCATTAACCAGTGCTTTCCATGCATCTATTGAGGCATCGCTATCAAGCCTTGGAACATTAGGATATGCACTTGATGCATCGTGACTTATTTCTATTCCTTCTGTAATAATTAACCCAACGTTAGCCCTAGCTCTTCTCTCATAGTAATCAATAACATCCTGAGTAGGCACTCCTCCGGGAGACATGTTTCTAGTCATTGGAGCCATCACAATGCGATTCCTTAGCTGAGTCTTTTTAAGAGTATATTTTTCAAAAATCATCTTAATCTTCCTTTTCAAATTTTGATTTTACCCATGGGTAGGCACTTGGCATATCTGATGAAACTTTATTGCGGAAAGTTGCTTTGCGCTTTTCTAAAAATGACATAACTCCCTCAACAGCATCATTTGATGATCCTCTGGATTGTATAACTTTGCTATCTATTATGTGCGCTTCTTCAGGTGAGGGGTATGATGAAAGCGACCACATCATTTGACGAGTTGAAGCAATAGAAACAGGTGAAGAGTTAGTAGTTATCTTATCTGCAATGCTAAGCGTTTCTGCAATCAAGTCCTCGGGTGAAGTTAGATAGGAAATTAAACTTGCATTACGCGCTTCATCTGAAGAGATCTTATCTCCAGAATATGACCATTCAAGTGCTTTTGATATTCCAACTATTTTAGGAAGAAACCAGCTTGAACATGCATCTGGAGCAATACCTCTTCTGGCAAATGGAAAGCTATAGCTTGCGGCAGTTGATGCTATTCTTATATCAGCAGCAAGTTGAAGGGTTGCCCCAACTCCAACAGCAGGACCATTGCAGGCGACAAGTATAGGTTTAAGACAGTTGAACATTCTTAAAGTTAATATACCCCCAGAATCTCTATTAAAATCTTCTGAATAAGATTTACTATTATCAAACTCGTTTTTAAAAGTGTTCTCACCACCAGAAAGATCGGCCCCAGAACAAAAAGCCCTACCTGCTCCTGTAATAACAATCGCTTTTATGTGATCATCCGCATCACAATGGTCTAAAGCATTAATAAAGTCATGAAGCATGGCTTGATTAAAAGCATTAAGTTTTTTTGGTCTATTTAAAGTAATAACCGCAACTGAATCAATGATCTCAAAAAGAAGAGTTGATAAATTCAATTATTAATTTCCTAGAAAGGAATGTCGTCGTCAGTTAAACCTGATCCTGTGTCGCCTTCAGAAGGAAATGGTGATTCTGATTGAGTGTTATTCATTGGAGCTGCTGCTGAAGGAGCATTCCTTGAACCAAGCATTGTTAGCTCACTTCCAACTATCTCAGTTGTCCATCTGTCTGCACCAGATTTATCTTGCCACTTTCTTGTTTGTAACTTGCCTTCAATATATATACTTGAGCCTTTATCTAAATATTTTTCTACTATCTCCGCTAACTTTCCAAAAAAGACAACTCTGTGCCACTCCGTCTTATCACGCATCTCTCCGCTTTCTTTATCTTTCCATGACTCTGTAGTCGCTATTGATAGATTTGCAACAGCTGACTGTGTTGCTGTGTATCTCATTTCAGGTTTTTGACCTAAATTCCCAACTAAAATAACTTTATTTACGCCTCTACTCATAATAACCTCTTATAATATTCTATGAAGTTTAACTCAAATTAATTTTTTCATCACGGATTATTTCTTCTTATGGACAATATTTATATCAAAGGCGCAAGAACTCATAACTTAAAAAATATAAGTCTAGAAATACCACGTAATAAAATTATAGTTATAACTGGTCTATCTGGTTCTGGGAAGTCTTCGCTAGCTTTTGATACGCTCTATGCTGAGGGGCAAAGAAGATATGTGGAGTCGCTATCAACCTATGCAAGACAATTTTTATCAATGATGGAAAAGCCAGATGTTGATCAAATTGAAGGTTTGTCTCCTGCCATTTCAATAGAACAGAAAGCGACCTCACACAACCCAAGATCGACTGTTGGTACAGTAACTGAAATTTATGATTATTTGCGTCTATTATATGCAAGAGTTGGAACGCCTATCTGCCCAGACCACAACGAAGAGTTAAAAGCAAAAACAGTTAGTGAGATTTGTAATGATGTTTTTAAGATGGGAGATGATTCAAAGCTTATGATTTTAGCTCCACTCATAAGAGGAAAAAAAGGAGAACATAATTCTGTATATGAAGATCTAAGAAAAGCAGGTTATGTAAGAGTTAAAGTGAATGGTTCTGTGTATCCTATTGAAGAGTTTCCTGAGCTTGAAAAAAATAAGAAGCATGATATATCAGCAGTTGTAGACAGAATTGTATTAAAAAAAACAGAGGAAGGTAGGTCTAGGCTTTCAGAATCAATAGAGACATCATTATTTTTATCTGATGGTTTGGTTGAAATTGAGCAAATGGATGGTGATAAAAATATACAACTATTTTCATCTAATTTCTCTTGCTCTAAGTGTGGTTATAGCATTCCCGAGCTAGAACCAAGAATGTTTTCATTCAATAACCCCTATGGTGCATGTGAGAAATGTGATGGTTTAGGGGTTATACAATATTTTAATGAAAAAAGATTGATACAAGATGAAGATGTTTCTATTAGCAATGGCGCGATAAAAGGATGGACAAGAAGAAATAGATTTTATTTTTATCAGCTTAAGTGTTTAAGTAACCATTTTGATTTCAGCCTCACAACAGCATGGAAAAACTATCCAGAAGAAATTAAACAAATAATACTTTGGGGTTCTAAAGAAAAAGTAGATTTTTCTCATAGGTTTAGAAGTGGGAGCAAGATAGTTAGAAAGCATAAATTTGAAGGAATAATTCCAAGTACTGAAAGAAGGTTCAAGGAAACTGATTCAGAATATATTAGAGAAGAACTATCAAAACTTATGTCTAAGAGCTCATGTAATATCTGCAATGGTTCTAGGCTAAATAGAATCTCACGAAATGTTTTCATAAATGAAACTCCCATCGGCTCAATTACATCCTTAAGAATAAATGATGCTTCTAAATTTATTCAAAATATGAATTTGAAAGGTGCTGAATTAAAAATTGCTGAGAAAATTCTAAAAGAAATTTCTGATAGGCTAACATTCCTTGAGGATGTCGGACTTAGTTACCTTACCCTAGAGAGGAGTGCTGAAAGTTTATCTGGAGGTGAAGCTCAACGAATTAGGCTGGCAAGTCAAATTGGCTCAGGCTTGGTAGGTGTTACATATGTTTTAGATGAACCGTCAATTGGGCTTCATCAAAGAGATAATGAGAAACTTATCAAAACATTAAATAATCTCAAAGATTTAGGCAATACAGTTATAGTTGTAGAGCATGACGAAGAGGCTATAAGGTGTGCAGATCATATAATTGATATTGGGCCTGGAGCAGGTAAGCATGGTGGCGAAATATGCGCAGAGGGAACACTTGAAGACATACTTAACAATCCAAACTCTATAACTGCAAAATATCTTTCAGGTGAAAGGCAGATAATCATCCCAAAGAAAAGAAAAATATGTTCAGAAAAACATATAAATATAATAAGTTCTAATGAAAATAATCTCCAAAATGTCTCTGCATCTATTCCAGTGGGGCTATTTACATGCATAACTGGTGTTTCTGGATCTGGCAAATCATCTCTTATTAATCAAACTCTGCTTCCTCTTAGTTCTTTTATGCTAAATAAATCAAAGCTAACTAAGGAAATAAAGTGTGAAAAAATTGAAGGTCTTGAACATCTTGATAAGGTTATTAATATAGATCAGTCTCCAATAGGTAGAACTCCAAGATCAAATCCGGCTACATACACTGGGTTGTTTTCTCATATCAGGGATTTGCTTTCACAAACGGTTGAAGCTCGTTCAAGAGGTTACAAACCTGGACGATTTAGTTTTAACGTTAAAGGTGGAAGGTGTGAGGCTTGCCAGGGCGATGGTATGACAAAGGTTGAGATGCACTTTCTTGCAGATGTTTATGTGATGTGTGATGTATGCAAGGGGGATAGATACAATGAGCAAACGTTAGAGGTTAAATTTAAAGAAAAAAATATAAGTAATATTTTAAATATGACAGTAGAGGAGGCTCTTGATTTTTTTGACGCCCATCCAGCTATAAAGAAAAAATTAGTAACCCTCAATGATGTTGGCCTTGGATACATTACCTTAGGGCAATCCGCAATAACACTTTCTGGGGGCGAAGCTCAAAGAATTAAGCTTGCAAAAGAATTATCTAAAAGAAGTACTGGCAAAACCTTATTTATTCTCGATGAGCCAACAACTGGACTTCATTTTGCAGATATCGAGTTATTAATGAATGTATTAAATAGACTTAAAGAACAAGGAAATACGATTGTTGTTATCGAACATAACTTAGATGTAATAAAAACTGCTGATTGGATAATCGATTTGGGCCCAGAGGGCGGAAGTGAAGGTGGAACAATTGTTGCAGAAGGAACTCCAGAAGATGTCGCAAATAAAAAAGGCTCCTATACTGGAGCCTTTTTAAAAGATATTTTACGTAATTAAGCTGCTGATCCCTCTTCTACAACATCTGCGTTATCTTCAGCTAGTACACTATTGCGATCTACAAGCTCAATATATGCCATATCAGCTTTATCACCCGGTCTAAATCCAGCTTTAATTATTCGCGTGTACCCGCCTTTTCTATCCTTAGAATTAACAGAAATGGTACTAAACAATTTTGCAACAGCTGCATCTGAACGAAGTTTGCTAAATACATGCCTTCTATTAGCAACAGTATCAGTTTTCCCCATAGTTATAAGAGGTTCAACAAATTTTCTTAGCTCTTTTGCTTTAGGTAAAGTAGTTCTAATTATATCTTGCTCTATAAGAGCAATAGAAAGATTTTTAAGCAAAGCCTTTCTGTGCGATGAATTTCTATTAAGTTTTCTTCCTGCTTTTCTATGTCTCATTTTTTATCCTAATGGTGGCCAGTTCTCTACAGTCATACCTAATGAAAGATTCTTAGAAGCTAAGACATCTTTGATCTCATTAAGTGATTTTTTACCAAGATTTGGTGTTTTTAACAAATCAAATTCTGATCTGTGAATAAGGTCACCTATCAAGAAAATGCTTTCAGCCTTAAGACAGTTTGTAGATCTTACTGTTAATTCAAGCTCTTCAATGGATCTAAGCAAGAGAGGGTCAAAATCATTTTGATCTTTCTTTGCTTCCTGTTCAGCTATAGCGTCCAAATCAACAAAAGCACTAAGCTGTTGTTGAAAAATAGTTGCTGCATGTTCTATAGCCATCTTTGGATCAACAGTTCCATCTGTTTCGAGTTCAATCAATAGCTTGTCTAGGTCTGTTCTTTTTTCAAATCTTGCATTATCAACAGTATAAGAAACTCTTTTCACTGGACTGAAAGATGCATCAACTTTTAAACCGCCCACAACTCTTTCTTCATCATCTCTTAAATCAGCTGGTTCGTAACCTCTTCCTGTTTTAACAGTTAAAGTCATTTTTAGATTAACCTTGTCAATAATTGAAGCAACATGGAAGTCTTGATCAACTAATTCAACATTTCCTGGCACTTCAAAAGAAGAAGCTAATACATCACATGGACCAGTTACATCTAAAACAATTTCAGCAGTATCGCCTTCAATAACCTTTACAGGCATCTCTTTGATGTTTAGCAAGATATCAATCACATCCTCTCTAACACCTTCTATTGTACTGTATTCATGAGTAATGCCGTCTATGACAACATCTGTTACAGCTGCGCCCGGCATAGATGAAAGTAGTATTCTTCTTAGTGCATTACCAAGAGTATGTCCAAAGCCCCTTTCAAGTGGCTCTAATGTAACTTTAGATAAAGTAGATGAAGTATCATCAACTTGAATCTCTGTTGGGACTAGTAAATCGATTACTGATGTTTGCATAATTTTATCCGCCTTAATTACTTATTTTGAGTAAAGCTCAATAATAAGATTTTCGTTAATTTCTGTTCCTAAATCTGCTCTGTCTGGAGCTGATTTAAATACTCCTTTTAAATTCTTGTCATCAACCTCAACCCAGTCACACTCTTCTCTAGTAGCTGCAATCTTTAGAGCTGATGCTATTCTTAAATGTGCCTTCTTGCCCTCTCTGACTTCAATCTCATCACCATCTTGAACTTGATATGAAGGTATATTTACAACCTGGCCATTTACCTTAAAAGCTTTATGAGAAACCATTTGTCTAGCTTCAGCTCTTGTACACCCAAAACCCATTCTGTAAATTACATTATCAAGTCTAGTTTCAAGAAGAGATAATAAATTTTCACCGGTATTACCTTTTTGAGAGGCAGCTTTTTTATAGTAGTTTCTAAATTGTTTTTCTAAAACACCATACATTCTTCTAACTTTTTGCTTTTCTCTTAACTGCAATCCATAATCTGATAACCTGCCACGCCTAGCACCCTGTGCTGCGCCTGGAGGCGAATCCATATTACACTTAGATTCAATTGCTCTTACTCCACTTTTCAAGAATAGATCTGTTCCCTCTCTCCTTGATAGTCTTAATGATGGTCCTCTATATCTAGCCATTTACTTCTCCGTTAAACTCTTCTTTTTTTAGATGGTCTGCAGCCATTATGAGGTAATGGTGTTACATCCGTGATGCTTTTAATTTTTAAACCACATGCATTTAAAGATCTGATTGCAGATTCTCTGCCACCACCAGGACCTTTAACTTTTACATCTAAATTTATCATTCCAAACTCTTTTGCAGCTGTTCCAGCCTTGTCTGCTGCTATCTGTGCTGCAAAAGGGGTGCTCTTTCTAGAGCCTTTAAATCCTGAGCCACCAGAAGTAGCCCAACATATCGTGTTACCCTGCTTGTCTGTGATAGTTACTATTGTATTGTTAAAAGATGAATGTATATGAGCTACACCATCAGTTACAATTTTTTTAGATTTTTTACCTTTAACTGCCATTTAATTAACCTCTCATTGGTTTTTTAGCGCCTTTTCTAGTTCTAGCGTTAGTTTTGGTTCTTTGTCCTCTTGTAGGAAGTTTCCTTCTATGTCTGACACCTCTATAAGATTTTAAGTCCATTAATCTCTTAATATTTGTGCTTATTTCTCTTCTTAAATCACCCTCAACTATTATTTTAGCTATAGAGCCTCTAATTAGTTCAATTTCATCTTCAGTTAGATCTGAAACTTTTCGAGTAAAGTCTATTTTTAGATCCTTGCATATTGTTTGTGCAGAAGTCCTGCCAATGCCAAATATGTGTGTAAGAGAAATCTCCACATGCTTATTTTCTGGAATATTTACGCCTGCTATCCTTGCCATAACTTAACCTTGCCTTTGTTTATGTTTTTTGTCTGTTTTACAGATCACAAATAGAACGCCATTTCGTCTAACTATTTTGCAATTTCTGCATATTTTTTTTACTGATGCTTTAACTTTCATATTATCTTTTATAGTTTTTTAGGTTTGCTTTTTTCATTAATGATGCATATTGCCCTGACATTAAATGAGATTGTACTTGTGCCATAAAGTCCATAAGAACAACAACAATAATTAGGACTGATGTGCCTCCAAAATAGAATGACACGCCTGCAAAATTTATCAGTGCTAATGGCAATAAACATATAAGTGTTAAATAAATGGCCCCAAAGACCGTTAGTCTTGCTAACACAGCATCTATATAGTTTGCAGTTTGCTCACCAGGTCTTATACCTGCAATATAGGCACCAGATCTCTTAAGATTATCAGACACCTCTTTGGTATTGAATGTTAATGCCAGCCAAATAAAACAAAATGAAATAATAAGTGTTGCAAAAACAAGAATGTATAAAGGTTGTCCTGGATTTAAAGCCAGTGAAATACTTTGTAAAAACCCTAATGACTCGCTTTGCCCAAACCAAGTTGATAATGAAGCTGGAAATAAAAGAAATGTACTAGCAAAAATTGCTGGAATAACACCCGCCATGTTTACTTTAAATGGAAGATGGCTTGTTTGAGCCTGCATCATTCTTCTGCCTTGTTGTCTTTGAGCATAGTTAACAGTAATTCTTCTTTGGCCCCTTTCAATGAAAACCACAATAGCAATAACAACCATTGCTAATAATCCAATACCTATTAATAACAGAATATTGAGATCTCCTTGTCTTGATTGCTCAAGCGCTTGACCAATTGCACCAGGAATACCTGTTAAAATACTTGTTGCGATAATAATGGATATTCCATTACCAATACCTCTTTCTGAAACTTGCTCCCCAAGCCACATAAGAAAAACTGTTCCTGCTACAACAGAAAATACTGCTGAAACAAAAAATGATGTACCTGGAGTAAAGGCTAGACCGCTAGCAGACAATGTTACTGCAAGTGCAGATGCTTGAATAAATGCAAGCAATACTGTTCCATATCTTGTGTATTGAGTAATTTTATTTCGCCCTGCCTGACCATCTTTTTTAAGCTCTATCAAAAAAGGGATTGAGTTAGAGAACAGCTGCATAATAATTGCAGCAGAAATATACGGGACTACGTTAAGTGCAAAAACACTCATTCTTTCAAGAGCTCCACCTGAGAACATATTAAACATCTCAAGAATTGTTCCTTGGTTTTGTTCGAATAGCTGAGCTAATCTATCAGGATCAATACCAGGAATTGGAATGTGTGTACCAATTCTGTAGACAATAATAGCCATAAAGACAAACCGTAGTCTTTTCCAAAGATCACTCATACCTGTTCCTTGATCTGCCATAATTAACTCTTAACAGATCCCCCTGCTTTCTCTATTGAAGCCTTAGCTCCTTTTGTAACCTTAATGCCTTCAATATTCATTTTTGATGTTACTTCAAAGTCACCAAAAATTTTAACCTTCTTTACTGCCTTTCCAATGACCTTGTTATCTTTAAGAGTATCGATGTTTACAGTTTCCATTCCATCTATTGTTCTTAAGTTAACTTCTTTTAAGTTATTGTTTTTTCTTGATGAAAAGCCAAACTTAGGAAGTCTTTGTTGCAATGGCATTTGACCACCCTCAAAACCTGGCCTTACATTTCCCCCAGATCTAGACTTCTGACCCTTATGACCTCTTCCTGCTGTTTTACCAGTACCGGATCCAATTCCTCTTCCAACTCTTTTTCTATTTTTAGACGTGCTATCGTCTGAAATAGTATTTAAAGCTAAAGTTTTGTTTTCAGTTTCGCTCATCTTTTTATTCCTGAATTTCTATCATGTCTGATATTTTGTTAATCAATCCTCTATTACTAGGAGTATCAATTACAGTTACTGTCTGATTTAATTTTTTAAAGCCTAAGCCTTTAATACATAACTTATGTTTCTTCATTCTTCCAATGCCACTCTTCACTAGCTTTATGTTTATTGTTTTGTCTTTACTCATGATATTTTCTCTACTTTGATACCTCTTCGGCTGGCTACTGTTTCAGGAGATTCCATTGCACTTAAAGCGTTTATGGTAGCTCTTACAACATTAACAGGATTTGTAGATCCATAACATTTAGCTAGTACATTCTGCACACCAGCTAATTCAAGAACAGCTCTCATAGCACCACCAGCAATAATACCGGTACCTTCAGATGCTGGTTGCATATATACATTAGCAGAACCATGTTTGGCTTTTATTGGATACCATATAGTTGTGTTATTTAACTCTACATCAACCATACTTCTTCTTGCATTTTCCATAGCTTTTTGAATGGCAATAGGCACTTCTTTTGCCTTACCTCTTCCAAAACCTACTCTGCCATTACCATCACCAACTACTGTTAATGCAGTAAAACCAAAAATTCTTCCACCTTTAACAACTTTAGCTACTCTATTAACTTGGACTAACTTTTCTTCTAAAGCGTCTTGCTGTTGATTATTTGTGTTGTTTCTATTGTCTTTCATAATATTTTTAATTAAAACTCCAATCCAGCATTTCTTGCTGAATCTGCAAGCGCTTTTATGCGTCCATGATATTTGTAACCAGATCTATCAAATACAACCTTTGTTACGCCATTTTCTAAAGCTCTTTCTGCAACCTTCTTACCTACAGCCTCAGCAGCTTTAACATTATTTGATTTTCCATCTATATCCTTTTCAACAGTTGATGCTGACGCGATAACAGTAGCACCCAAGCTATCAAATATTTGCGCATAAAAATGCTGAGATGATCTAAAAACTGATAATCTAGGTGAAGATTGATGTCTGATCTTCATTCTTGTTTTCTTTGCTCTTCTTAATCTTGATAAATTTTTAATGCTCATTACGAACCTCCTGCAGCTTTCTTAGCTTCTTTTCTTCTGATAGTTTCATCAGCATATTTAACACCTTTTCCTTTGTAAGGCTCTGGAGGTCTAAATGCTCTAATTTCTGCAGCAGCTTGACCTAAGGCTTGTTTGTTATAACTTTTAAGAACAACTTCTGTTTGAGATGGAGTTTCTACACTTACCTCTTCAGGTAGTTGATATTTAACAGGATGAGAAAATCCAAGTGTTAACTCTAGCAATTTACCAGATGCCTTAGCTCTATAACCAACGCCTTTTAGTTCTAATTTCTTTTCAAAGCCCACTGAAACACCAATAACCATGTTGTTTATTAATGCTCTTGTTGTTCCACCTAGCGCAGTTGATTGTTGTGAATTTTCATCATACTTAACATTTGCTGTAGTGTCGTTTATTTCTAATGAAATAGAATCAGTTAATTCTAAAGCCATTTCACCAAGCTTACCCTTTGCACTGACAACATTGGAGTCGACTGAAAGTGTTACGCCTTCAGGAATAGAAATTGGATTTTTTGCAACTCTAGACATTTAAAATACCTCGCATAGAATTTCGCCGCCAATATTTTTTGACTTCGCATCTTTGTCTGTCATGAGGCCTTGATTGGTAGATATTATGAATGATCCTAAACCGTTTTTAACTTGCTTCAGGTCTGAGGATGCTGAGTATTTTCTTAGACTAGGCTTACTAACCCTTGAAATGTTTTTAATAACAGGCTTTTCGTTATGATACTTTAATGCAATTTTGATCATTGGCTTACCTTCGTTATCTGTTTTTTCACAGCCTTTTAAATAACCTTCACTAACTAATACGTTAACTAGCTGATGTTTTAATTTTGAGTAAGGAGCATCAACATGGACCTTGCCACGCATAAGTCCGTTACGTATTCTTGTTAAACAATCTGAAATGGGATCTTGAAAACTCATATTATTACCAACTTGATTTTACTAAACCTGGAATATCGCCTCTCATAGCTGCTTCTCTGAGCTTAATTCTACTTAGCCCAAATTTTCTATACACAGCATGAGGTCTTCCAGTTACCTGACATCTTCTTACTACTCTTGAAGGACTTGCATTTCTTGGAAGTTGTTGAAACTTCTTATATGCATCGTACCTTTCTTCACTAGGCAAACTAAGATCTGAAAAAATTGCTTTAAGTGATGCTCTTTTTTCAGCATACCTTGCTACAGTTTTAATTCTCTTAGTCTCTCTTGCGATCATTGATTTTTTAGCCATAAATTTATACCTATTTTTTAAATGGAAATTCCAAAACTTCTAGTAAAGCCTTAGCATCTTCTTTGTTTGTGGCAGAGGTATTTATACAAATATCCATACCTCTAATGTTATCTATATTGTCGTAGTTAATTTCTGGGAATATTATCTGTTCTTTAATCCCAAAATTATAATTACCTTGTCCATCAAATGACTTTGGATTTAAGCCCCTAAAATCTCTTTCTCTAGGAATTGCAATATTTATGAGCCTTTCCATAAACTCATACATTTTGTCACCTCTCAAAGTAACCTTGCAGCCTAATGGCCATCCTTCTCTTATCTTGAAGCTTGCTACGGATTTTCTTGCTTTAGTTATAACTGGTTTTTGCCCAGCTATAACTGTGAGATTCTGAACAGCTGATTCTAAATGTTTTTTATCATTTGCAGCCTCGCCAACACCCATGTTTATGACTACTTTTGTAAGCTTAGGGACTGCCATTACATTTTTCATACCTAGTTTTTCTTGTAAGACTGGTATCAATTCTTTTTTATAAGTTTCTTTTAAATTTGACATTATTTAATCTCTTTTTTGCTTGATTTGAATAATCTAACTTTTTTGCCATCTTTATCTTTAGAGTATGAAATCTTATCTTTAGCTTTCGTAGATGTATTCCATATAGCTAGATTAGATAGATCTATTGATGATTCTTGTTCAACTATGCCACCAGTCACACCCATTTCAGGATTTGGTTTTGTGTGTTTCTTAACCATATTCACACCAGTAACTATTGCTTTGTTTTTTGATTTAAAGATCTTTCTAAGAGTTCCAGTCTTGCCTACATCTCTACCTGCTAAGACCACAACCTCATCACCAGCTCTAAGCTTTGTCGTAATATTTCCCATTTATAGTACCTCAGGAGCTAATGATAAAATTTTCATATGACTTCCATCTCTTAGCTCTCTAGTCACTGGGCCAAATACCCTGGTACCAATTGGAGCTTTCTGGTTATTTATTAATACGGCGGCATTTTCATCAAATTTGATTAATGAACCATCCTTTCTTCTTACACCTTTCTTAGTTCTAACAATAAGTGCATCAACAACTTGGCCTTTCTTAACCTTACCAGTTGGGATAGCTTCCCTAACGGCTACTTTAATAACGTCACCAATGTTTGCATACCGTCTTTTGGAGCCACCGAGAACTTTAATACACATTACGCTTCTAGCACCGCTATTATCAGCGATTTTTAACAGTGATTGCATTTGAATCATTATTCACTCTCCTCTGCTAAATTTTCTTTAACTTCTGTAGTTGCTGCATCAACACCTGTTTCTAAAAGCATCCAAGTTTTGCTTTTAGACAAGGGCCTGCACTCTTGAACGGTAACTATATCGCCAATTGTTGCAGTATTACTTTCGTCATGTGCATGGACTTTTGTTGATCTTTTTATAATCTTTCCATATAAAGGATGTTTTACCTTTCTTTCAATTTGTACAGTAATTGTTTTGTCAGCCTTGTCACTTGTTACAACACCCGTCAAAACTCTTGGATTGGAATTTTCCATTATTTTTCATCCTTTAATTTATTTGCATTGATTAAAGTTTTAATCCTAGCAATCTTCTTTTTAATATTTCCAAGCTGGTTTGTTTCATTTAACTGACCAGTTTTATGTTTAATCCTTAAAGTAAATTGAGTCTCTCTTGCAGCAATTAGCTCTGCACCAAGTTCTTTACTATTTTTCTTGCTTAAATCAGCAAACTCTTTATTCATTTATACGTCCTTACTAATAAAGTGGGTTTTGATTGGTAATTTAGCAGAGGCTAGCTTAAATGCTTCTCTAGCTAACTCTTCTGTAACTCCAGCCATTTCAAACATTACTTTCCCAGGCTGAACTAATGCTACCCAATACTCGACATTACCTTTACCTTTACCCATACGAACTTCAAGCGGCTTCTTTGTAATTGGTTTGTCTGGAAAAATTCTAATCCAAATGTTACCGCCTCTTTTAATGTGTCTAGTCATAGCTCTTCTAGCAGCTTCAATTTGCCTTGCTGTTATTCTTCCTCTATCAGAAGCAACAAGCCCAAACCTTCCAAATGCAACAGTATTACCATTTTGCGCAAGGCCTCTATTACGGCCTTTATGCATTTTTCTAAATTTTGTTTGTTTTGGTTGTAACATAATAATTAACTTCCTTGATCGACCTTGTATGGATCTTCAGTAGTTTCGCCTTTAAAAACCCAAACTTTTACACCTATAATCCCATAAGTAGTTAAAGCTTCAGCAGTTCCGTAGTCAATATCAGCTCTTATAGTATGAAGAGGAACTCTGCCTTCTCGATACCATTCAGTTCTAGCTATTTCTGCACCATTCAGTCTTCCTGATACCTCAACTCTTACTCCTTTTGCACTTTGTCTTAAAGCGCTCTGAACAGTTCTTTTCATTGCGCGTCTAAACATAACCCTTCTTTCAAGCTGCTGAGCAATGCCTTCAGCAAGAATAGTTGCATCTAAATCTGGTTTCTTAACTTCTTTAATATTTATTTGAGTTGTTTTTTTTACGATCTTTTCAACAGCTTTTTTGAGATTGTCTATCTCTTCTCCGCGTTTTCCAATTATTATTCCAGGTCTGGATGTATATATGGAAACTACAAAATTCTCAGCTGACCTTTCTAGTTCTATTTTGCTTATTGAAGAATTTTTTAATTTAACTTTAAAGTACTCTCTTACTTTAAGGTCTTGAATAAGATTTTCAGAGAATGCTTTGCCTTTTGCATACCAGTTAGCATTTTGTTTTTTACTTGTTCCTAGTCTAAAGCCAGTTGGATTTACTTTTTGTCCCATTACTTACTCCCCTCAGATAAAATAATCTCAATGTGGCATGTAGGCTTGATTATTCTGTCGGCTCTTCCTCTTGCTCTTGGTTTCATTCTTTTTAGTCTCATCCCTTGATTAACTATTATTGATTTAACAGATAGTAAATCTATATCTGCTTTATTATTATTTTCAGCGTTAGCAATAGCAGATTCTAATAATTTTTTGATAACTGCTGCTCCTTTTTGCTTATTGAAACCTAAAAAATCCATAGCATCTTGTACAGATTTTCCTCTTATAGCATTAGCTACTAGCCCGGCTTTTTGAGGTGATAATCTAGTTCCCTTTAAGTACGCTCTTGTTTCCATTATTTAGCCTTCCTGTCGCCTGAATGCATTTTAAATGTTCTAGTTAATGAGAATTCACCAAGTTTATGGCCAACCATATCTTCATTTACATATACTGGAATATGCTGCCTCCCATTGTGAACTGCTATAGTTAAACCAACCATTGATGGATTAATCATTGATCTTCTTGACCATGTTTTAATTGGCCTTTTATCATTAGATGCAAGTGCTGCATCCACTTTTTTTTCAAGTGATAGATCTATGAAAGGTCCTTTTTTTAGTGATCTTGGCATATTACTTCCTGCTTCCTCTTCTTCTAATTATTAAATCGTCAGTACGTTGATTTTTACGGGTTTTATAACCTTTTGTTGGTATGCCCCAAGGGGTTGATGGATGTCTACCACCTGATGTTCTACCTTCACCACCACCATGTGGATGGTCAACCGGGTTCATAGCAACACCACGAACAGTAGGTCTGACCCCTCTCCATCTTTTTGCGCCTGCCTTACCTAGTGATTTTAAGTTGTTCTCTTGATTAGAAACGACCCCTAGAGTAGCTCTACATTCCCATAATACTTTTCTTGTCTCACCAGATTGAAGTCTTAAAGTTGCATAAATGCCTTCTTTTGCTATTAATCTTGCTGATGTACCTGCACTTCTTGCAAGTTGTGCTCCTTTTAAAGGCTTTAGTTCAACACAATGAACATTTGTTCCCAGTGGGATGTCCTTGAGCTTCATTGAATTTCCTACTTTAATTTCACATTTTTCAGCAGAAATAATCTCATCACCGACATTTAGCTTGCTGGGTGCAATAATATATTTTCTCTCACCATCTTTGTATTTTAAAAGAGCGATATGAGCAGATCTATTTGGATCATATTCTAGTCTTTCTACAACAGCAGGAATATCAAGCTTATTTCTTTTAAAATCGATAATTCTGTAATGTTGCTTATGTCCACCACCTTGATGTCTAACAGTAATCCTACCATTATTGTTTCTTCCACCATTCTTAGATTTAGGTTGGGTAAGTGACTTTAGAGGCTTGCCCTTATAAAGATCGGTTTTAACCGAAATAACACCACGACGACCTGGACTGGTAGGTTTAGCTTTAATAATTGCCATGATTAGTTAATACCCTCAAGTTGAATCTCAGAATCTTTTCCAAGAGTAATAAATGCTTTTTTGTAATTAGATCTTTTGTACAAACCAGTTCTGTTTCTTTTTCTTTTACCTTTAACAATAGAAGTAGTAACTTTTAAAACTTCGACTTTAAATAATTTTTCAACAGCTTGTTTTATCTCTCTTTTATTTGCAGATAAATCAACTTTAAATACGAACTGCTTAAGCTCTTCTCCAACCCTTGCTGACTTCTCAGTTACTATTGGTGCTTTAATAAGTGTAAATAGTTTCTCGTTATGCATCTATCCACTCCTCAATTTGTTTAAAGGCTTCAGCTGTGACTGCAACTTTATGAGATTTAAGTAAAACAACTGGGTTGATCTCTCTTACAGTAATAACATCAACGTTTGGTATATTTCTTACAGAGAGAAAGAAATTTACATCTATTTCATCTGTAATTATTAAAACTTTGCTTAATGAAAAATCACTTAAAAATTTTGCTATATCTTTAGTCTTAGGTTTCTCAAGTACAGGGTTTTCAATAGCTACCAACTTTTCTTGTCTTAATAGCTCAGAAAATATAGATCTTATAGCAGCTCTATACATTTTCTTATTTATTTTTTTACTGTAATCTCTTGGTCTAGCAGCAAATGCAACACCACCGCCTCTCCATAGAGGACTTCTTATTGTACCTGCTCTAGCGCGACCAGTACCTTTTTGTCTATATGGCTTCTTACCACCACCTCTCACATCGGATCTAGTTTTTTGTTGAGATGAGCCCTGTCTTGAACCAGCCATAAAACTAACTACGGCTTGGTGAACAAGTGATTCATTAAAATCTCTTCCAAAAGCTGAATCTGATATATCGATGTTCTCTTTTTTTGTTTTTGATAATAAGTCTATTTTCATGATCTTTTAAGTGCTGGTTTAATTTTTAAATCTGAACCGTTAAACCCAGGAACTGCTCCTTTAATATAGATAATGCTGTTTTCAACATCTAGTTCTACAATTTTAAGGTTTTGTACAGTTTTTTGAACATTACCCATATGCCCAGACATTTTCTTTCCTTTCCAAACACGGCCTGGTGTTTGACACTGCCCTATTGAACCATGAGCTCTATGAGACAAAGAATTACCATGCGTAGCGTCTTGCATTGCAAAGTTATGCCTTTTTATAACACCAGCATATCCTTTACCTTTTGAAGTACCAGTGACATCAACATACTGTCCAACTTCAAAAATATCTGCTTTTAAGTGACTACCAACAGCAAAGTCATCTGTCTGTTCTTCACTACATCTAAATTCAGCTAAGATACCGGGAGTTAGATTAACTTTTTTGTAAAATTCACTTTTCGATTTGTTAATATTGTTAGATTTTTTTGTTTTAGACACAACAAGAGATGTATAACCATCGTTACTTGCTGTTTTAATATCTGCAACAAAATTACCACAGACGGATACTGCAGTTACAGGAACAGACTCACCGTCTTCAAGAAAAAGACGTGTCATTCCAGATTTATTTCCTATTAAGCCTATGCTCAATTTAATCTCCTATATACGGGGCTTGTAACCCTCTATGGCCGCATTCGCGTTAAAAATGGACTAGCTCAAGCTTATTTGAACGTCTACCCCTGAGGATAGATCTAGTTTCATCAAAGCATCAACTGTTTTATCAGTCGGTTCAACTATATCCATAAGTCTTTTATAAGTAACAATCTCATATTGGTCTCTAGCATCTTTATCTTTATGCGGAGACTTAAGGATTGTTGTCCTTTCTTTTTTAACTGGTAAAGGTATAGGCCCATTAATTACAGCACCAGTTTTTTTAACTGTTTCTACTATTAATTTAGCTGAAGCATCGATCAGTCTATAATCGAAAGCTTTTAGCCTTATTCTTATTGATTGATTCTCCATTTTATTCCTATTTTTCTACCTATTAAATTTGTTCTTTCACATTTAGCTAATTGCAAAATGTGGCGTATTCTAAGCTTCTAACAACCCAACTGTCAACATAAATGATACAGATTTGTTCTTAATTTTTTTTATGAAGTTTTTAGCTGCTCAGCAATATTTTTTGGAACTTCGCCATACTTA
This sequence comes from SAR86 cluster bacterium, assembly GCA_029254395.1. Classification (GTDB taxonomy): domain Bacteria; phylum Pseudomonadota; class Gammaproteobacteria; order Magnimaribacterales; family D2472; genus CAJQGY01. Next base: position 25,128 of record JAQWXQ010000119.1, read on the forward strand.
GTGAATTCCATTGTAAAAGTTGCTCTACCCTGTGTAGCTGATCGTAAATCTGTTGCATATCCAAACATTTCAGCAAGCGGCACTTCTGATGAAACTTCCTTTCCTGAGGTAATGTCATCCATCCCTAAAATCATTCCTCGTCTTCTATTAAGGTCACCAACAACATCGCCCATATGCTCTTCAGGTGTAACCACTACAACCTTCATAACTGGCTCAAGTAATGCAGGTTTTGCTTTATTTGCACCTTCTTTTAGAGCATAAGAACCAGCAATTTTAAATGCCATTTCATTTGAATCTACATCATGGAAAGATCCATCATACAAGGTTGCTCTTAAAGCTAGTAGAGGGTATCCAGCAATCACACCATTCTGCATTTGCTCTTGAATACCTTTATTGACAGCAGGTATGTATTCTTTTGGAATTACTCCACCAACAATCTTATCTACAAATTCATATTCATCATCAAGTCCTAAAGGTTCAAGTTTAAGCCATACATGACCATATTGACCTTTACCACCACTTTGACGAACAAACTTACCTTCAACCTCAACTGTTTCTTTTATTGTTTCTCTGTATGCTACTTGTGGCTTACCGATATTTGCTTCAACTGAGAATTCTCTTCTCATTCTATCTACCAAAACATCCAAATGAAGTTCACCCATTCCAGATATTATGGTCTGTCCAGACTCTTCATCACTTGTGACTCTAAAAGAAGGATCTTCCTGGGCAAGCTTTCCTAATGCTAATGACATTTTTTCCTGATCTGGTTTTGATTTAGGCTCGACAGCTACAGATATTACAGGCTCTGGGAAATCCATTCTCTCAAGAACAATTGGCTTTGAGGCATCAGATAAAGTATCACCAGTAGTAATATCTTTTAAACCGATACAAGCAGCTATATCTCCAGCTCTAACCTCTTTGATTTCTTCTCTATTATTAGAATGCATTTGAACCATTCTTCCGACTCTTTCTTTTTTAGATTTTGTTGAGTTTATTACAGCATCTCCTACAGAAAGAACACCTGAATATACTCGAATAAATGTAAGCGTTCCTACAAATGGATCGGTTGCAATTTTAAATGCTAGCGCAGAAAAAGGTTCATCGTCAGAGGATTTTCTTGAATCTTCTTCCTCATCTTCCTGAGAGTTGTTTGGAATTACACCTGTTATAGCTTTTACTTCGTCAGGAGCAGGTAAAAATTCAACAACAGCATCAAGCATGGCTTGAACACCTTTATTTTTAAAAGCAGAACCACATAAGCCGACAATAAGTTCGTTGGCCAATGATCTAATTCTTAAGCCTTCCTTGATTTGAGCGACAGATAAATCACCTGATTCAAGATAAGCATCCATTAACTCTTCATTTGCTTCTGCAGCAGCTTCAAGCATTTCCTCTCTTAACTCGTTACATCTTTCTAAAAGCTCTTCCGGTATATCTCTTGAATCAAATGTTAAGCCTTGGTCTTCTTCGTTCCAATAAATTGCACGCATATTAATAAGATCAACAACGCCTTTGAAATCTTCTTCAGCTCCAATGTTGTATTGAATTGGTACAATGTTGGCTTGAAGTCTATCTTTAATTTGCTCAACAACTCTATCAAAATTTGCACCAGCTCTATCCATTTTATTGACAAAAACAACTCTTGGGACTTCATATCTATTAGCCTGTCTCCAAACTGTTTCAGATTGTGGTTCAACACCTGAAGTACCGCAAAATACTACAACAGCTCCATCTAAAACTCTAAGTGATCTCTCAACCTCAATAGTAAAATCAACGTGACCAGGAGTATCAATAATATTTATTCTATGTTGTGGAAACTGTTGCTCCATACCGCTCCAAAAACAAGTAGTAGCTGCGGATGTTATAGTTATACCTCTTTCTTGCTCTTGCTCCATCCAGTCCATTGTGGCTGCTCCATCATGAACCTCACCAATCTTATGTGAAAGACCTGTATAAAAAAGAACTCTTTCAGTTGTAGTAGTTTTTCCAGCGTCTACGTGGGCACAGATACCAACATTACGATATTTATTTAAAACAATTTGTCTAGCCATAATATTTTATATTTTTTTATTTAATTAGAATCTGAAATGTGAGAATGCTTTATTAGCCTCAGCCATTTTGTGGACTTCCTCTTTTTTACGAACCGCAGAACCTTTCTTTTGTGAAGCATCTTGAAGTTCCCCAGCCAATCTTAAGTGCATAGATTTTTCACTTCTTTTTCTTGCTGCATCAACAATCCATCTCATAGCTAGAGCTTGTCTTCTTGATGGTCTGATTTCAATTGGGACCTGATAATTAGCACCACCTACTCTTCTTGATTTAACTTCGACTACAGGACTAACTTCAGAAAGTGCCTTTGAAAAAATCTCAAGAGGATCTTCTTTGCTAGTTTTTGTTATTTGATCAAATGCTCCGTAAACAATTTTTTCTGCTGTAGATTTTTTACCATCTTTCATGAGGTTATTCATGAATTTAGCCAAAATTACATCTTTATATTTAGGATCTGGTAATACTTTTCTCTTTTCGGGACTTCTTCTTCTTGGCATAATTATTTACCTTTTTTGGCTCCATATTTTGATCGTCTTTGTTTTCTTCCAGCAACACCAGAAGTATCAAGTGTTCCTCTTACAGTATGATATCTGACACCCGGAAGATCTTTAACTCTTCCTCCTCTTATAAGAACAAGTGAATGTTCTTGAAGATTATGTCC
>JAQWXQ010000145.1 GCA_029254395.1 SAR86 cluster bacterium
TCCAAATGGGCAAAAGTTGTAGCAGGAGATGGATCCGTTAAATCATCGGCTGGAACATATACAGCCTGTATTGATGTAATAGAGCCTGTATTGGTTGATGTAATTCTTTCTTGAAGTGCTCCCATTTCCTCTGCTAATGTTGGCTGATATCCAACAGCAGACGGCATTCTTCCAAGAAGTGCTGATACCTCAACACCGGCTAATGTATAACGATATATGTTATCAATAAACAGCAATACATCTTTACCATCATCTCTGAATTTTTCTGCCATAGTCAATCCAGTAAGCGCAACCCTTAGTCTGTTCCCTGGGGGCTCGTTCATCTGACCGTATACCATTGCAACTTTTGAGTCTTCTGGTTTTTCAATATTTACAACACCGGATTCTTGCATTTCATAATAGAAATCATTTCCTTCTCTTGTTCTCTCACCAACACCAGTGAACACTGAAAGGCCTGAATGTTGAAGAGCAATATTATTAATAAGCTCCATCATGTTAACTGTTTTGCCAACACCAGCTCCACCAAACAATCCAACTTTTCCACCTTTGGCAAAAGGGCACATGAGGTCGATAACTTTAATTCCTGTTTCAAGGATGTCATTTGAAGCTGACTGGTCTGTATAACTAGGTGGCTTTCTGTGGATTGGCATTTTTTCCTTCTCGCCAATTGGACCCTTTTCATCGATTGGGTTTCCAAGTACATCCATAATTCTTCCAAGCGTCTCTTGGCCAACTGGGACAGAAATAGGGGCGTTTGTTCTTGAAACAACAAGACCTCTTTTTAGTCCCTCTGTTACACCCATAGCAATAGTTCTTACAACACCATCACCTAGCTGCTGCTGAACCTCTAAAGTTGTTCCGCTCTCCTCAATTAAAAGAGCTTCATATACCTTTGGAATGTTATCTTTTTCGAATTCAACATCGATAACAGCTCCAATTATTTGTGTTACTAATCCGTTGCTCATATTTATTTCTCCTTAAACTGCGGCTGCGCCACCAACTATCTCTGAGAGCTCTTGAGTGATAGCTGCTTGTCTTACATTGTTATATAAAAGTTCTAGTTCTTTAATTAGGTCGCCAGCATTATCTGTAGCATTTTTCATTGCAATCATTTTTGCTGCCTGCTCACAAGCATTGTTCTCAACAACGGCTTGATAAACCAATGATTCTATGTATCTTGTTAACAAACCATCAAGCAAACTTTTTGCTTCTGGCTCATAAATATAATCCCATTGTGATTTTGGTCCGCCATCATCTTCTGGTGACAGTGGAATAAGTTGTTCAACTTTTGGCTGCTGGGTCATTGTATTAACAAAGCTGTTTGAGCAAAGATACGCTTGATCAATGTCACCATTTTTATGCATATCTAAAACCACTTTTGTGAAGCCAATGAGGTCATCTGGGTTTGGTTTGTCACCAAGCTTTTCTGCTACTGCAACAACCTTGCCGCCTACTGATTTAAAAAAGCCTGAAGCTTTTGTGCCTACAAGAGCAAAGGATGACTCAATGCCTTGAGCATCTAGCTCAGCTGATTTAGCTATAACTTGTTTAAATAAGTTAATATTTAAGCCTCCGCACAATCCTTTGTCTGAAGAGATAACAATAAAACATGCTTTCTTTGGCTTCCTCTCTTCGTAAAAAGGGTGGTTGTACTCAGAGCTTGCTGATGCAATATGTGAGATAACTTCTTTAATCTTTAAAGAATATGGCCTTCCCTCAAGCATCCCATCTTGAGTTTTTTTCATTTTAGAAGCAGCAACCATTTCCATGGCTGATGTGATTTTTTGCGTGCCTTTTATGCTTGCAATCTGTTTTCTTACTTCTTTTGTATTAGCCATCTTTTTTAATATTTAAAAAGTTTGTGTTTTTTTAAAATCTTCAACAAGCGCTTTGAATTGACCTTCAATGTCATCATTCCAATCACCTGTTGTGTTAATTTGGTCTTCTAGACCTGCTTTCTCTGCTGTTAAATAACCATGCAAAGCTTCTTCAAAATCTAAGATTTTCTCAACTTCCACATCTGCCATATATCCTCTATCTGCAGCAAAAAGGCTCAATGCTTGTTGAGCAACGCTCATTGGAGCATATTGTTTTTGCTTGAGAAGTTCTGTAAAGGCCTTACCATTGGCAAGCTGTTGTTTAGTTGCATCGTCTAAGTCTGAAGCAAACTGAGAGAAGGCTGCTAGCTCTCTATACTGGGCTAAAGCTGTTCTAACTCCACCAGCTAATTTCTTCATTATCTTGGTTTGAGCTGAACCACCAACCCTTGAAAC
>JAQWXQ010000001.1 GCA_029254395.1 SAR86 cluster bacterium
GTAACATTTAACATAATCCCAGATTTTGAAATAGAAAATGTTTATTCAGCAACAATCGTAGCTTCCAATGATGGCGGCTCTGATGAAATCACTTTAACCGTATATATTAATGATAGCGACTGCGAGTTTGATACTGCGGCAGCTTTTAATTTTTGTTTATTTCACTAACTTGAGACAAGGAGTCTTTTATGAATAAATTACTTTCCATAGCATTACTTTTTAGTTCTATATCATATGCTGATATTGATATTGGAGATGATTTTGAAGTTGGCGGCCTTGTTGCAGCTGAAGCTTTCAATCTTAAATTCGGAAAGTTAAAAAAAGTAGTTGGTGAAATTAAAGATGAAGATATTTTAGGCTCATGGGACTGTACTTCTTATGCCTTAACGGCCTCTGATGACCCAAGCTATCAAACTGAAAATGGCGGCAATGGGCAAGTTGGCACTGGGTATTTTGATTCTTTAACAGGAAGACTAATATTAAGTGAGCAGGACTCAGAAAGCAGTCTCAGCTCTCCAAAAAATTACACGATTGATACAACCGACCTTATTAATAGAGAGAATATTGATGATGGGTTTTACACTCTTTTGCTTAATAAACTTCACTTATTTGGAGATCGCGGAGAAGGAAATCCTATAGAGCACTATATCAATTACAACATCAATATGACCGATGACAACAGAATGATACTAAGTTCAGATATGGGCAATGTTTTTAACCCAGGCGTTATCTGCGAAAAAGTTGAGTAAAAAAACAGACAGATCTGTCAAGATGTTTCCTTGCTAACTCTTTATAATCAAGCCTATACTATAAGTATGACTAATTGTGATTGCTGTAGTTGCTGCGAGTGCGCTTGCTGCCCAAAATAAAAAACTTAGATATATATAGTTTTTTCTCTTGCCTAAACTGGTAAATATTTCCCATTGCTCTTTTGCGCACAAACTCTTTGCAAATTAAACAATTGATTGCCAACCCAAATCTATAATATTATTAATACAGATGGATAAATTAGAGACAATTCTTTCGAATCATATTTCAAAATGGAACATGGTCTGGTTTGGTTTAATTTTTTGGGGAAGTGTTTTTAATGCAATTGCTATTCAATTCGAAGTCATGCTTGGCTCACTTATATGGTATTTAAGCGGTTTAGCTTTAGGGCTTATAGCAAAAATTAGGGGCACTTGGTTATGGAAGGTTTAGAGCAAATACCAGAAGAATTTTCTTTTGAAAAAGAAAAGGAGATTGCAAGAAGTTTCTCTAAACGCTTTCAATGGGAGATGATGTTAATTGGTGTAGGACAAGCAACAATATGGTTGTGTTTATGGCCCTTAGTTATATACGGATATATTTCACTAGCCTTAGGATCTTTTATTGCAATTATTTGCGCATGTTTTGCCTATTTACCTTCGCACGAAGCTCAGCATGGTAATTTTTCAAGGGGAAATCCAAAGAGGCGCTGGATTGATTCTTTTGTTAGTCACTTCACTTTAATAACTTTAATGTTTCCTCATGATCTAATGAGATGTACGCATATGAAACATCATGCTTACACAAACAACTCTGAAAAAGACCCAGACTATGACACCTCATCTTCTAAATCAATATGGGACGTTATTGTTGCCACCCAGGCAGGAATAACAAAATATCAATCAATAGCTGAAATATATAAAAATGATAAAGTATTTATGAAATCTTTTAACAAGGGGCTGAACATTGGCCTGGTGTATAGAGCAATTTTATTAATCCTTGTTGTAATTTTCCCTTTAGAAACATTGCTGCTTTGGTGGCTGCCGAGCAAAATCGGAGTAATTTATCTTTCAGCCTTTTTTGGCTGGTATCCTCACTATCAAACCGAAACCGGGAGATATAAAGATACAAGATTCTGGACTCACTGGATGCCTAGATATTTAAATCATTCTATGCAGCTTCATTTCATTCATCATCTTCATCCTGGAATTGGGCATTACGATGAGCCAAAAGCGATTGAGGCACTAAAGCCATTCTTGGTTGCAAGAAAGGTTCCAGGTGCAGAAGAAATTCCTGAAAGAGTAAAATACAACCCACTTATAAGGTTGTAAATTTTAAAATACATATATTAAGGCCTTCTTATAATATTTAAAATTAACATAGTTATCCCAGTTCTATTTTTTCTTGTTTCGTGTGGTGGAGGAGGTGGTGGTGGAAGCGCACCTGATCCAGCCCCTATTCCAATGCCAACAGTTTTTATTTCTGCCAATCCAGTGAGCTTATTTGTTAATGAGCAGGTAGCTATTTCTTGGTCATCAACTAATTCGACTGCATGTGAGGCATCAGAAAGTTGGCAAGGAGTTAAAAGCACTAGCGGGGAAGAGATCTATACCATTACAGTAGATGGTAGTCATGTATATAAAATTAAATGTACTGGGGGCGGTGGTTCTACTGAGTCTAGTGTAACGGTGATAGCTGAATATAAAGCCCAATTTCATGAAGAGCCAATCGTTATTAATGACCCAAAACTTTATCCCCAGGTTTGTAATACAGATTATTCAGAAGCACAGCCTTCTATTCAGTTTGCAATACCGGTAGATATTAATAACGATGGTTGGGAAGATTTTATGGTGCACCAATGGTGTGATCTTTATAGAGATAAGTTTGGTGATGTTATTCAAAATCCAACACCAGACCTGATCGTTGTGCATTTATCTAATGGAGATGGCACATACCGTGATGGCAACCAAGAAGTCTTTGGTGAAGACATTCCAAGCCTTGGTGGCGCAAGTAGAAAATATGACAGAGGCGACCTTAATGGAGATGGAAGAGATGATTTTGCTTTTGCCATGAACTGGGAAGATGGCAGAAATGGAGACCCTTGGGAATATTCAAGAGCAAGCCCAGCAATTATTTTATCCAAAGGCGAAACAGAGTATGAGGTAGTAAAAGTAGGAACTCCAGACTGGGGGCATGCTGTAACTATAGTTGAACATGATAATGGAAATGTTGATGCTTTATTTGCGGGTTTTACAGGAATAGGGCTTCAAGCATATAGATATTCATTGGAAGGATGGCTGGATGTTAAAAATGACTACCCACCTGAGAATATAATGAGTGAGGATGGCCTCAACATTATTGACATAGGAACAGCATCTTGGAATACAGAGCTCAAATATCAAGACA
>JAQWXQ010000007.1 GCA_029254395.1 SAR86 cluster bacterium
ACCAAACAACTGGCAGCTGGAACACATCTGTATTGAGAATACATAGCACCGCCTGCAAGACCTACAGTTTTCCCGATTAGGTCTTTAGCATTTGATCCCGCATCAACAATAACTCCTGCACCCTCATTACCAACAGGCATTGATTCGTCAAGTCTTGGTTTTAGAGTATTCATAAAAGCTGGATGCACTTTCATGGTTGCAACCGTATCATCACCAGAGCCAGTTACATTAATATTTTGAACATCAGCTGCAAAACTCAATAAAAGCCCTAGGTCTGAGGGGTTTATTGGAGATGCTTGAACTTCTATTAGAACCTCATCGTCTCCTGGAACTGGTTTTTCTACCTTTGCGATAGAGAGTTCAATGTTTCCATCGCTTGTTGCTTTTGATCTAATTTCCTTTGAATATTGTTCTGACATGTTGTCCCCTGTGTTTTAAAATCATAGATTATTAATATGTTGGGGTAATATAAAGCATAGGATGATAATAGCAAGTAGACAATTTAATCATACTAGTATATAAAATCATACTATGGATAAACTTAACTGCCCTATTACTAACTCGTTGAAGCTTGTTGGCGGGAAATGGAAGATTGCAATTACATATAACTTGAGAAAAGGTCCAACTAGGTTTGGCGAACTCAAAAAAACACTCTCGCCAATCACCCAGCAAATGCTTACAAAGCAATTGCGAGAAATGGAAAGAGATAAACTGGTAATAAGAAAAGTCTATGAGGTTGTTCCTCCTAAAGTTGAATATTCTCTGACTGAATTTGGCTTATCTTTAGGCCCAATATTAGATTCTTGGTGTAAATGGGGAACAGAAAATCAGGATATCATGCAAAATATCTTTAAAAATCGATAGTTTTTAATTTACTTTTTTAGGGCCAGGAAAGAATCTATTAGTGTTCCTTTGGTAATCTTTATATCCTTCTCTTTTAAGGGCTGAGAAATGTTCTGACGGAATAGCTCCAGTAGTATAGACCAAGGTTACATACATCATTCTAGATGCATACAACATTCCAAAACCTACAAACCCCCAAAGAATAGCACTCAACTCATTGTTGAAAAAAGATATTTCCAGAGCGCCAAGATTATAAAATGACGGTATAGCCATGACAATGATGCCATTCCAAACCATCCACTCTGCAAAATAATTAGGATGTCGACAATACTTCCATAAACCAATATTACAAACCTGATTATATTTTTTTGCTTTCTTCATGTTTCTTAAAAAAAGCAGTTTTTGGAAATCAGCCACTGATTCAAAGATAAGGGCTGATGCCCATATACCTATTCCTATGAACTCTAATAAAGCAAAGGATTCATTGGTATTGGAAGCAGCTATAAAAATTGGAAGAGCCAAAAATGATGCATTAGCCATACCTTGTGAGATTGCATCAACTTGAAGTGCAAATTGTGTATTATTTTTACCTTCTTCTTTCCAAAGTATTCTTTGATATTGATATCTTGGAAATTCTCTTTCTAGGTAACCTGCTTTCCACATTTTTAGAGCACCAAGACCCATGCGAAGCCCTACTAAAATTACCATACTAGAAATTAATGCTGATCTTAACCAATATCCATCGCTGTAAATAAAGCTTATAGTTCCAAGTAAAACAAGACCCCATGGCCAACCTATATCGACATAACTCATACGTTCTGTCCTCCAGATAGGTATACATACAACAAATGTAAATAAAATTAACTGCCCTAAAGCATTAACTAACCCAATATTTAAAAATTTCTGCGTACTTAAGACAAGGACTAGGCCTAATAAATATGGAAATAGTGGGCGAAGATAATTCATTGAAATGTTTGTTGTATAATTTTCAAAAATTATAAGCCTGATAGATAAATAAAACTAATTTTTAAGGACAACAAATGAATAATAATGACGTTATGAAATTTTTAAACTCTTGGAAAAATGGAGTGATTAATATTGGTAACAAATTTCTAGAAGATTCTAATTATGTTGATGAGGCAGAATTATTTTTAGATCAGCATTATGCATTCAACCAAACAAAAGTATTATTTAAACCAACTTTTACTAAAGAGATAATTTTTAGAAACGATAAACAAAGCGCTCTTTCTTATTTTATAAATGGTGATATTGACGAAGATAATGGGTTTGCTATCAAACCTTGGAAAAGTATTGATGCCTTGGATGTTCATTTCATGCTTGAGGATAAAATTTCAGTTGTGATGGGTGTTTTAAAACTGAAGCCTCTTCATGAGAGCGGAGATACAAAGATAGCTTTCACCTTTGTTTTAGATACTTTTGATGGAGATATAAAAATTAAAGTTCACCATTCATCGCCTATTAGCAATTAATTTCTTCTGCTTAAAAATCTCCATATTTTGTTTGCTGTATTAGATCCTAGAAATGGTCTAGCTAGTTTATAGATAAAGCCAGGTATTACAGAGCTATTTCCTTTAAGCGATGCTCTTTCAGTTTCACGAACAACTTTATTAACATCTACCCACATCCATGAGGGTATTTTTTTTTCAAGATGATTAAGGCCAGCTTTTTTATGAATATCTGTTTTGACATAGCCAGGTAAAGATACTGTGACTGTTATGTTTTTTAGCTCAGCATTAAGAGATCTACCATATGCATAGATAGCTGCTTTGGCGCTAGAATAAATTGACGATTTTGGCATCGGAGTAACTGCACCTATGCTTGAAATTATTACTATGCGGCTATTATTTTGAGCAGATAATTTTGGTATGAACTTTTGAATTAAATCAATTACGCCACCACACATTAAATAGTAAGCATCTGCCTTTTCTTGATCAGAGTATGTTTCAGCTTTTCCATTAGTAGCCACACCAGAGCAAGCAATTAATAAATTTGGTGTTTCTACCTCTTCACAAAGCATAGAGATTGAATCTTTTTTTGTAAGATCATAAATAAAGTTTTTAACATTTGGACTGTTTAATTTCTTGATTGCATCAAGAGACCTTCCTCTATCATTAGATACAATTTGAACATACCAGCCTTGCTCAATTAAGTGCTCTGCGTAGGCAAAACCTATTCCTGAGGATCCACCGGTAATTAAAGCAACTTTATTGATAAGTAATTACTCCTTCATTTGGTAAATAAAACCATTTTATCTATTAGATGATGCTTTAAGAGCAATGCTTTTTTCGGAGTCTTTAAATGCATCATCAATAGCTTTAAATCTCTTTTGTATTTCTGATCGATAGTTTGGATGAGTGAAAATATATAACTCTCCATTATTAAGGGCTTCAACTACTCGCTTACCAACGATTGATACTTCTATTCCATTATCTATCATCTTTTTAGTTTTCTTGCGAAAGCTATTACTCCCCTCTGATCCAGATATCTCGGATTTGTACTCTTTTGGTCTATTTCTTTCTGAATCATATATACGCGTCTTCACAAAAGCAGGGCATAAGACAGAAACATTGATATTTTGAGATGTCAGTTCCTCAGCCCAGCTTTCTGATAAAGCAACTACTGCTGCTTTGGTTGCATTGTAGGCACCCCCATGGAGAAAGCCGCCCATGCCAGCCATTGAGGCAACATTAACAATCCACCCCCCTTCACCATGACTTTTAATAAGCGGAACTATTGTTTTTGCTCCATAAACAACACCCATAAGGTTTACATCAAGAGTCCATTGCCATCCTTTTTTTTCTTGGCTATCTACTGGTACTGAATCCCCACCAACCCCAGCATTATTGACCACCATATGCACTTTTCCAAATCGCTCACTTGCTTTTTTGGCTACGTGCTGCCATTGCTTTTCATCAGCCACATCCAATCTTTCAGCTAATACTTGTACATCTAGTGCTTCTAATTCTTTTGAAGCATTTACAAGATTATGTTCATCTATGTCTGTTAGAACTACGTTCATGCCTTGTTCGCCAAGTGCTTTTGCAATTGATAAACCAATTCCCTCAGCTCCGCCACTAATTATTGCTGTTTTATCTTTAAATTTAGACATGTTTTATTTTCCTAATTTTTTATTTTTTCTATATCCGTCAAATGCAATGTAGGTTTGAATTAAATTAGCAATTACAAATGCATATAAATCAAAAAAAATGAATATTGCTGCACCAGAAAACCTACTGACACCTGTTAGAGCATAACCTTGCAATCTTTTTTCATGCTTTACAGAACTTACTAAATAAAGGCTTAGAATACTAAGCACAAGAACTACCCATTGCCCATATTGTAAAAAATTATCTAGCATTTTTATTTCTCCTATTATGAATTTATTTTTTTCCAGTTAAAACCAAGGTTCCAGCCCACTCATCACCTCGATTGGCTCTCCAGGATTGAACTTCCTTTAATCCAGCATTGTTCAATAACTCAATCCACTCTGATTCTTTAAGCATTAACATTGGTGTGCCAACTTTCTCTTGCCAGTTATGTGAATCGTTATTTTCATAGTAAAGATCGATTCCAATAATTAGCCTTCCATTATCTTTTAGCCATAGGTCTGAAATTTTTTGAATAATATCCCCAGGATTACTTAAATAGTACATGACCTCCATTGAATGAATAAGATCAAATTTTATTTCTGGGTTAAATTCATCAATATTGGTACATAAATACTCTTCTGAACCGCCTCTAGATTTTGCATTTTTGATCATTTGCTCAGCTCCATCTATGCCAATAGCCTTTGAACAAAGCGAGTTTGTTGAAACTTTTCTTGTTACCCAACCATTCCCACATCCAATGTCTAAAAAACTAAAATTTTTATTAATTGAAGCTCTTTCATCTAATGAAAAATTAAGCATTTCCTCAACTGATATGGCATGCCCTTCCTCCATGCCAATATCCTTGCCATTCTCAGCCCATTCACCAAATACATCTGTTGCTTTTTTCATATAAATTAATAGGTAAGTTTTATTCCATCGTGATAGATATTTTTCCAAAGTGTTTATTATCTATTTGATGCTGAAAAGCTTTAGCTAAGTCAGCCAAATCAAAAGTATCGCTAATTATTGGCTTTATATCTGTCTGTTCCAAGTATTCGATCATAGCTATTTGAGATTCTTTATTAGCCATTGATATTCCACTCATTCTAATTTGTTTAAGGAAAATCCTTGGTAAGACTATTTCACTTGCATTAGGCCCGCTCAGAACTCCAATTAGCGCAATATGCCCTCCAAGCTTTGCAGCCCTAACAGATTCACCAAAAGTTCCGCCTCCGCCAACTTCAATAACATGATCAACACCCTCATTATTTGTTTTAGCTAAAACCTCTTTGCCCCATTCTGGGGTTTCCTTATAATTTATTACTTCATCGGCTCCAAGCAGTCTAAGTTTTTCTAACTTCTCTTCTGAAGATGATGTTGCAATAACTTTCGCCCCCATTGATTTGGCTAGTTGTAGAGCAAAAATTGAAACGCCTCCTGTGCCTTGAACTAAAACAGTTTCTCCGGCTTGAAGATTTCCATCATCGACCAAAGCTCGCCAAGCAGTTAAGCCTGCGCATGGCAGTGTTGCCGATTCTTCTAAGCTCATATTAGTTGGAATTCTAGTTATAGCTGTATCTTGAATAGCAATATATTCTGTTGCATAACCATCCTCGTGATCACCTATAAAACTTAAAAGCTCATATTTTGGTGGTCCACTCTGCCAATTTGGAAAACAGACACTCATGACCTTGTCTCCAACCATCCAGTTAGTTACATCAGATCCAACTTCTACTATTTCTCCTGCTGCATCTGAAAGAGGCACTCTATTATCATCAGTGGGAATAAAGCCCAAAGCTACTAAAAGATCGTGATAGTTTAAACTGCTTGCAGCAACCTTAATAACAACCTCATTATTATTAGGTTTAGGAATTTCAGCATTACAAACTGAAATATTTACCAAGCCACCAGGTTTCTTTAGTTGAATTTGTCTCATTTTCACTCTCCTTTATATATCTTAAAAAAATTATTATATTTTATGAAGCTAATCTCGCTAATCTCAACAAACGTGGAATCACCCAAGTTACTACAATTGAAAAAGTCATACCGAGACTGTAGCTAAATATAAACCCAAACAGTCCTGCGTTAATAATCCCACTTTCTATTTCCGTTATAACTATTAATAGAAAGAAAACTATGCAAATAGCAAAAATTGATATCAGAAGTTTTTTTATAGGATTAGAAATTATATTGATATTTGAAGCTCCAATAAACCAACCAGTCATTACCCCTAAAAACCATATACTGAGCTCATGATCCTCATGAGATGGATAAAAAATATAGAGTATTAATTGAAAAGCGAGTATTAGTATTAGCCAGGATCTTTTAGATAAGCTCTTATACAAATCATTAATAACAGCATAATGCCAGATTAAAAGAATTATTCCTCCAATAATTAATCCGGCAAAGACATCACCAAGATCATGGACTCCCAAGTACATCCTGCTAAAAGCAATTAATATTATAATTATGATTGCTCCAACGGTTGCCCATTTGTTTTTTAATTCATACGCAAGTAGTCCCCACAGAGTAACTGCAATCTGAGAATGTCCACTAGGCCATCCATAGGAGGTTCCAACTTTTGGATCTAGCATTAGTTCAATTGCAGGCCTTGCATCTTGAAAGAAATCTTTAAGAAAAGCATTTATTAGGCCTGAAATAAACAACATCATTGCTACTCTAGAGAATCTAGATGGAGACCAATAAAAATAACCAAATGAGATAAATAGTATTAAAAATGTTGGGTATCCAGCCAATGAAATGGTATCAAAGAAAATAGATAAAAAATGAGACCTAATATCCTCAACCCAGGTCAAATCATTCCATATCGACATCAGTCTAAATTATTCTATAGGACTTGGAACAATAAGTACCTTTCCATTTCTGCCACCTGACCAAGCACGAGTCACTGCTTCTTCAATCTGCTCAACTTTATAACGCGAGTCAATGTTAGCCTTTAAAGTACCATTTGCAATAAGTGGGATTATCTGTCCAAAAGCTTCTTGCTTGTCCTGCATAGTTGCTGTTTGGTACCATTTATATAACCAAAATCCTCTAAGTCGAGTGTCATTAAAGATAAGTTGTCCTGGATTTAACATCGGTGGTTTACCTGATAAAAAGCCGTAGGCAACTAATGTACCACCATAACCAAGGCTATCTGCTAAGCGAGCATAAGTATCTCCACCCACAGGATCAAGTGCCAACATAATTGGTGCATTACCTGTTGCCTCTGAAATTTGCTGGGCAAGATCTGGCCCATCAATTAAAACAACATCCGCCCCTTTAGCTAAAAGATCTTTGGTCAAACCTTCCCGACGAACAATGTTTACTGTTTTAATGCCGCGCTGTTTTGCTAATTGAATAACATAACCACCGACGGCAGAATTAGCAGCGCTTTGAACTATCCATTGGCCTTCTTTGATGTCTTCAAATGAGTTAAGCATTAGCAATGCTGTCAGTGGATTGACAGCTGACATTGCAAGCTGCTCAATTACATCTGCACCAATTGGACCAAGATCAGGAAGTGGCAAAAAGCCCTCGGCAGGGCCCACTAATTCTTCTGCCCAGGTACTCCCACTAGCAAGAAGTACTAGTTGTCCAACCTTCAAGCTCTTAACTCCAGAAGATATTTCTTTGACTCTGCCAACACCTTCACTGCCTGGCCTTGCAGGCAACACGGCATCAACACCATAATTTCCAGAAATTTGAATAACATCTGAAGGGTTTATTGGTGCAGCTAAAACTTGAACTCGAACCTCACCACTATCAAGCGATCGATATTGCTCTGTTTTTACTTCTAATACATCGGCAGGGTTTCCTATCTTGCTGTAACTAACATATTTTGTTTGAGAGTTATGCTCTTGGGTAGAGTGATGACCAGCCATCACAAAAGGGCTAAAAGCTATAATAAGTGCAAAGATTTTAATAATAGATAGATGTTTCATAGAGTTTCCTCGTTAGTTATTTTTGTAGTTTATTGATAGATATAATTAATTAGTAATAAGATGCCTTAAATAAATCCTGCATGCAACCTTGCAGTTACAAACCATCTTTTTATGCTTTGGATTTTTATATTAATATTCATTACGCTCAAACCATTTTCCAAGATAAATACCAACTAGCGCCCATAAGCTGGCTATTGCTGCACCAACAGCGGCAACTGTGGCCAAGCCAAGACCTAAGCCCTGTGTAAGCCCAGTGAATAGCCATGCAGTAATCATATCGCCGCCACGATAAGCAACAATATCTATAACAGGCTTTGCTTTGAAGCGAGTTTCTTGATTAACAAGTGTAAATAACAT
>JAQWXQ010000002.1 GCA_029254395.1 SAR86 cluster bacterium
AGGGCTATTGGCTATGCAATAGAAGCTAGAAAACAGAAATATCCTTCAGAAAAATCATACTCCTATGCTCCACTAAAAGAATCAGAAAAATCTTTTGAGTGGAACGAGGCAGCAAGAGAGGACATGCGTGATTATAATTTAGAAGATCTCAGCATATAAACATCTATTTTCATAAATAAACTAATTTATATAACTAAAATATAGATACTTTATTTGCTAAAGAAATTGTTGCTGTGTGTATACTTCTTTAATATGAATAAATTTAACACATTTCTATTAGTTTTATTATTAATATCCTGCGCATCAACTTCAGTTTCTAACAAAAATGTTGAAGTGAAAACATACTCTAATTCTTCCAATAAAGCATTTCTTGAGGAGGGAGCAAGGATGCTAAATTATGCTTTTCCAATAGAAATGAATGGCATAAGGATGGAAAAAGTTTCCATTGTTAATCAATGGGATGGAATGCTATTTCCAATGGTTTTTCTTGAAGATATTCCTGAGTTTCAACATGAATTTTTTGAGGTAATGATGTCAAAAATGACTGAGGGCATGGCTAAGGAAGCATGTAGCGATCCAAGTATGAAAGAATTATTCGATAGAGACCTTTATATTTTATATAAAATTAAAGATTCCGATGGAAGTTTCGATCTTGAGCTAAGAATTGATAATGCTTTCTGCATCAAAGAATAGAAATTTTCATATTATATTTTTAAATTAACTAATTAATAAATTACTGTTAGCATATATTTATGCGAATATCTTATTTTTTTATAGTTCTAGCTTTAACACACTCAATAATTGCAGATACGACTAAAAAGATCTTTTTAGCTAAAGATTTAATTACCCTAGATAGCCGCTTTTCTGGCGCAAATGCGTTTGCAATCCAAGACAGCAAAATATTAGCTGTTGGTAATCTAAAAGTTCTTCTTGATAAATATCCTGATATAGCCATTGATAGATCCTTTCAAAACGATGTAATCGTTCCAGGTTTTATTGAGCATCATATTCATCCTTTGCTTGCAGCAATAACAATGAATTCATCCATTGTCGCTATAGATGATTGGGCTATTCCAGGTCAGTCTAGCAAAGGCGTTAGAGAGCGAAAGGGGTATTTAGATAGATTGATTGAGACCGAAAGATTGAATGGGGATATCAAAAACCCCTTAATAAGCTGGGGCTTCCATCATTATTTTCATGGAGAGCTAGATCGAGATGATCTAGATTTAATATCCAAAGAAAGACCAATCCTTATTATCCATAGATCTTTCCACGAATTCATACTTAATACTAAAGCGCTTGAATTTTTTAATATAAACGAAAAAGATATTGCTCATCTTAATGCATACGATAAGAAACTTGCTAATCTTGAAAAAGGGCATTTTTCTGAAAGAGGCTTAATTGCAGTTATGCCAAAAATTATGGCATATCTTGCATCGCCAGAAAGAATAATAAAAGGCCTTCAAACTACCGAGGATTATGTTCAACAGAATGGAATAACTCTAATTGGCAACCCTGGGGCAATGTATGATCCCAAAATTCAAAAGGTTAAAAATTATGTATTTGGTGACATAGATACTCCATTTAGATCTTTTTACATTCCTAGCGCGCTATATATGCTTGAAAATATGGAGATAGAAGATCTCTTGCATGAAACGAAAAAACACTTATCTTGGGGTGCCGGCAAGGTTCAATTCTTACCAAAACATATAAAACTATTTTCTGATGGAGCCATGTATTCACAAAATATGGTTTTAAGAGATGGTTACTTAGACGGACATCAGGGTGTATGGCTAATGGAAGGAGATGTTTTTAAAAAAACATTTCAGCTCTATTGGGATGCCGGCTATCAAATTCATGTTCATCAAAATGGCGATGAAGGGTTGGATCGAATACTTGATGTGCTAGATGATAATATGAAAAGAAATCCTAGAATAGATCATAGAACTACCATTGTTCATTTTGGGTATTCCGCAAAAGATCAAATTGAAAAAATGAAAGCTTTGGGGGTTATAGTGAGTGCAAATCCTTACTATGTTTCTGTCTTGTCAGATCTTTACAGTAGAAAAGGGGTTGGATTTGAGAGGTCTCAACAGATGGTGAGACTGGGAGATGTCGCAGCTGCAAATATACCAATTTCGCTTCATTCTGATATGCCAATGGCGCCAGCTTCTCCTCTTGTATTAATGCATTCAGCTGTTAATAGAGTTAATTATGCAGGTAAAGTTGCTGGTCCAAATCAAAGAATATCTGCTTTAATGGCCCTGAAAGGAGTTACTTTAAATTCAGCATATACGATGGGGCTTGAGGATGATTATGGCAGTATTAGCCCTGGCAAATATGCTAATTTTACAATTCTATCTCATAATCCTCTTACCATTGACCCCTTGCTAATAAAGAATATTAAGATAAAGGGCACTTCAGTTGAAGGTAAGCTATTTAAGAACTAGCTTTAACGATTTATAATATTTGCTATGCGATTTCTTATAGTTTTTTTATTCTCAATAACTCTTTATGCTGAGCAATCTAAAGTTTTATGTGAGCTTGATGGTACTTACTCAATTACTTATAAGGATATTAAGAAGACATATCTATCAGAAGGTATAGAGTTTTTTAAAAATCTTGCCACACAAACTCAACAATCACTTTTTCTTCTTCAAAGAGCCAAAACAAGCTTTGCTTCTGAGGATTGGGAGAAAGACAAAATGTATGTAGTCCAATATTGGCAAGCCGATATGAATGCTGAAAAATTTAAATCATTAACTCATACATTCGATCCCTCTCCTATATGGCTTAATCCAAATGCATCGTGGTCATCCGAAGTTAGTGAAACAGGAATTGAGGTATTTCATACAATGCAGCCGGGAGATCAGCATCCTTTGTTTCCTGAATATGAGGTTGAACTATATAGAGTTACCAACTCTTTTAATTGGTTTACTGGCAAAGGAAAGATTCAAGGAGATATTTGGCTAAAAAATAAAAAAGGTTCAAAAAACTCGAGCCCAAAAGTTGAAGTCAGAGCTTCCGGAAAATGCGGCCTACAAGAAAAAAAATTCTAGAACTTTTTAAACTATTGAAGCTATAAAAAGAGAACCCAAGATTATAAGCAAAGGTATGTATTTATCTATTTTTTCCATTTTTATTGATTAATAAAGTCCTATGCCGCCATATTTGCGGCTTTACTTGCCCTAATAAAAATTAAACTTCTTTGTTATTTATTTTTTCTAGCTTTTCGAAGTTCTTTATATTTCTTTTCCAATCTGAGTTTTTTTATTTCTCTGACAGCCTTTCTTTTTTTACTGGCAAGTGACGAGTTCGCAGCTCTTTCACCTTTATTAATAAATGCTCCTTAATTAAAGAATTTATATTTACTTAATAATAGTAACAAATATAAATAAAATCTCTACAATATTAATTACATGTTTAAAGAAGAAAAAGTTAATACAAAAACATTTCTAGTTTTCATTGATGTTCATTCGCTTAAAGAAAAACAATTAATTGACGATGCCGAAAGAGAGTTTTTTGATCTTGTTCAGTCCTCTGGAGCAGAGATAGTAGGCACCACTTCTCATAAACAAAGCAGACCATCAATTAGCCATTTTATTAACAAAGGCAAGTTAGAAGAACTATATGAGTTAGTCCATGGATCAGATATTGGCCTAGTAATTATCAACCATAAGCTTTCTGCCTCACAAGCCAGAAACCTTGAGCTCAAACTAAAAGTAAGGGGTATTGATAAAACAGAATTAATATTAGATATATTTGCTACAAGAGCCACAACACATATAGGCAAGCTTCAGGTAGAGTTGGCCCAGCTAAACCACCTTTCCACTAGGCTAATTCGAGGGTGGACTCACTTAGAAAGACAAAAAGGGGGTATCGGTCTTAGAGGACCTGGAGAAACACAGCTTGAAACTGATAGAAGATTAATTGGACATAGGATAAGAACTCTAAAGAGCAGGTTAGTCAAAGCTCATAAGCAAAAACAATTAAACAGTTACGCAAGAAAAAAAAGTAGGAATAGATTAGTTGCCTTAGTTGGGTACACTAATGCAGGAAAAACAACACTTTTTAATAAGCTTACAAAAAGCAATCAGTATGCTGCAGATAAACTATTTGCCACACTTGATTCGGTTACAAGAAGAAATGTTGACCCTGAGCTTGGCCCAATTTTATTTTCAGATACAGTAGGTTTTATATCAGATTTACCAACCGAGCTTATAGAGTCTTTTAAAGCTACTTTAGATGAGCTGCAATCAGCAGATCTTCTTTTACATGTTGCTGATTGCTCTGATCCTGATCACGATCAAAAAATTAGTGAGGTTGATCATATTCTGAATAGCCTAGGTCTTGAAAAAATACCTCAAATAAGAATCAATAATAAGTGCGACCTAGTTGGACTAAGAGACCCTGAAAAAAGAAAATCAAATGATGAGGTATGGATATCTGCAGAGAAAAACCTCGGCATTGAACATCTGAGAGAGAAGATAAATCTTGAATTATTTAACGGGATTTATAAAGGGTGGGTTTCTATAGAGGCCTCGCTTGGAAAGCTTAGGTCCGACCTTTATGGTATGGGTTGTATAGTGCAGGAAGAAAATTCTGGGTCAGGAACCATATATTTAAAAATTGATATAGGAAGAGATGAGCTGGACAGACTCATTGTTAACAAAGGTTTCAACATTTGCTCTGATGAGGATATACTTTTATTAAACGAGGCTTAAATTAATGAATATAAATAATACTTTAGAAAAAATTGCAAAACCATTTATGGGTATAGCCCCTTGGATACTAAGATTATCACTTGGTATTTCTTTTTTTCTCCATGGTTATGGAAAGTTCCCGCTACCGCCTCAAAAAATGGTGGTGTGGTTTGAAAGCAAAGGCATTATTTGGCCTGAACTAATAACTAGCCTAGTTGCTCTTGGCGAGGTTATTGCAGGAATCGGTATAATTGTAGGCGGCCTTTTGTTTAATCAAATAGGAAACCTTATTACTAGATTGTCCGGAGGGGCGGTTGTTGTAATAATGATAGGCGCTTTTGCTATTGCGCATCCAGATTGGTTTATCACAGAGAAGCTGTTTATGAGTGAGCAAATATTCTTATTATCACTTGGCTTATTTTTTGCTATTAAAGGCAACAACTAAAACAACTTAATCAAAAAATATCATATTTTATAAAAATAAAAGCTTTTTGAGCTTGCATTTGTAAATGAGAATCATTATCATTTGCATTTACAAGAGCCGGTGAATATATATTCCCCTAAAAGTGATTGGATTTATAGAAGTGATTGGATTTATTCATCTTCGTTTTATACAAATATATTTACTGGCTCATATATAAAATTACAAAAAGGTAAATTATGAAAATTATCAAACAAAACAAATTAGCTATAGGTATTATAATATTGTTATCAGCTGCTTCAGTTACTTCCGAGATTTATGCAGATGTCCAAGAAGTGGAGACTGTAACTATTATAGGAACTAAAGCAAACATAAAAGAGCTTCCTGGTTCTGGAACAGTTGTCAGCAATGAAGAGCTGCAGAAAGCAATGGACACAGATATTCATAAAATCTTATCAGCGGTCCCAGGTGTTTATTTTAGAACTGAAGATGGGTATGGGCTTAGACCAAATATTTCAATCAGAGGAACATCAATAGACAGGTCAGCAAAAATTACTCTTATGGAAGATGGCATACTTGTAGCACCTGCACCATATACATCCTCTTCAGCATATTATTTTCCAACTACAGGAAGAATTAATTCAGTAGAGGTTCTAAAAGGACCATCTTCAATTAGCCAAGGACCAAGTACGATCGGGGGTGCTATAAACATGATCAGTACACCTATACCTGAGCTAGCTTCTGGCAAATTAACTCAGGAGTTTGGGCAAAATGGAATGTTAAGAACTCATGCATATTATGGTGGAGTATCTGGTAATTTTGGTGGGCTGGTTGAGATTCACGAACATCAAAGTGATGGGTTTGATAGCATTGCGAATGTTGGCGGCGACACAGGTTTTGATAAATCAGATCTAATGATCAAAGCAAGATATGAGAGCGGAGATCATTCTGTAACCTTTAAAATGGTTGATATAGACGAGGTATCTAATCAATCATATGTTGGTTTATCAGGTCAAAGCTTTAATGCTAATCCAAGGGTGAGATATGGAATGACCCAGTATGATGAAATGAATAACGATGGCGATCAAAAGTCTCTTACATATTTGGGAGATTTTGAAAAATTTAGAGTTATTGCATCAACATGGAGCAATGACTATCACAGAGACTGGTTTAAAGTAGATAAAGCAAACAATAACTCTGATCATGGAGTTGGAAATGGAATCAATACTGTTATTTCTGCAGCTAATGCTGGTAATGAAAATGCACAAGCTATTTTAGATGGCACATTGGCTGTTCAGGTTAAGCTAAAGCATAACAACAGGTTCTATACTAATGAAGGCTACCAATTTAAAGTTTCAACTGATGTAAAAAATCATAATATAACAATTGGTTATAGAGATATGGAAGACTCTGAAAGCAGATATCAAAATTATGAATGTTTTGATCAAAGTGCAAACGGAACAAACTCTGCTTTATACGCTTGTTCTTCAGGGTATACAGGAAGTAATAATAGATTAAGAGTTTCAAAGGCAACTTCTTTTTATATAGAGGATAAAATTACTATAGGAGCATTAGCGCTGACAATTGGTCATCGTTCTGAAGATTATGACCAAGTCGAGAATAGGTGGAATGACGGTGTTCCAACAAGGACTATGCTTGCATCAGGGTATCCAAAAACAAAAGACGGCGACCACAGCACAACAGGTTTTGGAGCCACTTATGATCTGAACGAAAACTTACAGCTAGTAGCTGGGTTTCACGAAGGGATGACAGCAATGTTTGGCACAGATCCTGAAAAGGCAGATAACATGGAGCTTGGTTTTAGATATGCTAAAAATGATTCAAGTCTCGAAGCCTTCTATTTTGCAAGTGACTATAAGAACTTAAAGGCTGTTTGTAAAAATTCTCAAGGTGGAGATTGTAATGATGGTGATATTTTTGATGGTGGAGCTGTAGATGTTTCAGGGATAGAGATTTCAGGATCTCATATATTTAATGGATCAGAGGGAATGCTATATCCAATTGGGCTAACATTTACCTCTACAGATGCAACATTTAAAAATAGCTTTGATGATGATGGAGAATATTGGGGCGTGGTTGCTGCAGGTGATGATGTCCCTTATGTCCCAAGCTCTTCTCTAGCTCTAGTTGTTGGGTTCATTAATTCAAACGGACTGAGCGGAAATATCAGGCTTGTAGAGAATGGAAGTGCTTGCTCAACAGCATCTTGCGGTGTGAATCAAAACATTGAAGCTCACTCATTTATAGATTTAAATTTAAGAAAACCGTTAAATGATAAAACAGATGTGTATTTCGTAATGGAAAATATTCTTGATCATGAAGATATTGTTGCCAGAGCTCCAAAAGACGGCGCAAGATCACAAAAACCAAGAACACTCAAAGTAGGCTTTACTTATAAACTTTAGTCTTGTGGGAGAGATAGCCTAATTCAATTTAGGTACTAAAAAGGATGGCTAAGCCATCCTTTTTTTTAAATAAAATAGTACAATTATATTTCTCATGAAATGATGATTGAGACAAATGGAGAAAAAAATATGTTAACAGTAGGTGATAAATTCCCAGCTTTTAAGCTTCAGGGAGTTAATAGTGATAATGAGCTTGTTGAGGTTTCTGTAGAAGAAAATTACGAGCCATTAAAAAAAGATTGGAGCGTAATTTACTTTTATCCAAAAGACTTTACATTCATTTGCCCAACAGAAATTGCTGCAATGGATAAACTTGTTGATGAAGCAACAGTTATTGGAATAAGTGGCGACAACGAGTTTTGTAAGCTTGCATGGAAAAACGATAATAGTTTAATTGGTGATATAAAACATTCACTAGCAGCAGATACCGGCCTTGGTTTATCTAATGAACTTGGTGTTGTAAATGTTGAAGAGGGAGTTTGTTATAGAGCAACCTTTATTATTGATGATCAAAGAACAATTCAGCATGTATCAGTAAATGCTTTGGACACTGGAAGAAATGCAGACGAGGTTCTTAGAACTCTTAAAGCATTAAAAGCAGGAGGCCTTACTGGCTGTTCTTGGTCAGAAGGCGATGACTTTGTAGCTTAAGTTATTCTTTACTAAAAAAAGGATGGCTAAGCCATCCTTTTTTATTTATAGAAATATGAGTAGATATATTTTATTTTTAAAGTACAATTATCAGTTCAAAATGGGGCTATAGCTCAGCTGGGAGAGCACCTGCTTTGCAAGCAGGGGGTCCGCGGTTCGATCCCGCGTAGCTCCACCATTATTACTTGATAACCATCAAGTCCTCTGCAATTTTAATATTCCCACTGAAAGTAGTGCGTGTTTCTTCTAAGATATCTTGCTCATCTGCGCCCCAAAATAATATATGCGAAAGCACCAAAAGTTTTGGCTTTGCTCGTGATGCAATCTCTCCAACCTCATAAGTCGAAGTATGATGACCTTTATGATAAATCTGCCAGTCCTTGGTTTTTTTTAAGAATCCTGCATTCGAATAAACCTCATGCACTAGGATATCTGCATCTTTCGCATATCTTTCTAGAGATTTTGAGGGACCCGTATCTCCAGAGAATACTATGACTTTGTCTTTGGAGGTAAATCGAAAACCATAAGCATCTTCAAAATCTCCATGATTCACTTTGAACGCTTCAACGGTGAGATTACTGTCTTGAAATATAATTCCATTAGCTAGTTCAGTAAATTGAAACTGATAACCAGTCCCATTAGAGGGTTGACTGCCATTTATTCGATAATCTATATCCTCTTTATAAGCTTCTAATAGAGAAAGTGCCATTCTTTCCAGGCCTGCGGGACCAAATAGATTGAGTTTATTCTCTCTGCCCATT
>JAQWXQ010000038.1 GCA_029254395.1 SAR86 cluster bacterium
TCCTTGGCAGACTTTGAAAAGTCTCACGGACGAATTGTAATATGTGATTTTGTTTGTCCAACAGAAAATACAAGAAATAACTTTGCTGCAGATCTAATAATTTGGGTAGACACTATTTCTGAAGGTAGGTTTGAAGATACTAATAAAATTTTTGAACCACCTGTAAAATTTGATTTTCATATAAAGGAAAGGAATGATACAAATCACGAGATGATTGCTAAGGAGATATTAAAAAATGTTTGATTGGAAAAAACCAACTGTACAAATGCTAGGAAGATGGCAGCCTTGGCATGACGGTCACCAAGCCTTGTTCAAGCGGTGTGTTTCAAAAACAGGCCAAGTAATAATTCAAGTAAGAGACGTTGCTGGCGCATCTGGAGGCGATGGTCAGGATGATAACCCCTTTAATTGGGATGATGTTTGTAAAAATATAGAAATGGGACTTGAAAGAGATAATTTTTTAAGAGGTGTTCATTATGAAATAATGTTGGTGCCAAATATCACAAACATCTCCTATGGTAGAGGTGTTGGATATGCTTTTGAAGAAGAAACTTTTGATGATGAGACGCATTCAATAAGTGCAACAAAGATTCGAAAGGAATTAAGAGAAAAAGGCGAGCTAGAATAGCTCTAGAACATTTTCAGGTGGTCTACCTATAATACCTTGAGAGCCTTTTATCACTATTGGCCTCTCTATAATCTTAGGATAATTCAACATTGCAGAAATTAAGTCATCCTCTGATAAATCTTTATTGCTTAAATTATTATGTTTGAAGTCTTGCTCGTTTTTTCTCAAAATATCTCTAGCATCAAGCTTTAGCACCTTAAGAATATTTTTTATAAATTTTGTAGTTAAGTCTTTTTCTAAATAAAGAAATACTTCTATATCATCAGTATGCTTCTCAAGAATGGCGAGGGTTTGCCTAGATTTACTACATCTAGGGTTATGCAAAATTGTATACTCAGCCAAGCTTATTACTCAACATTAAAAGTTAACCCAGCATTATCAACTAGTCTTTTTATTAATTTGCTGCCCATTGATGAGGCAGGTGTATATATTCCGCCTTTAAGCTCTGCTGAGTCTTTCACAAGACAAATAGCGCTTTCAGCTATCATCTTAGACGTAGAACCGTAACCAGGGTCCATGTCACCTGTTACAGAGGTGCTTATAACTGAGCCTTCAATATCTGCACAGAACAATACATCATAATTACCCGCTTCTCTTGATTCTTTTGACGGCCCTTCGCCTGGCTTTGGCACATCATCACCGCTCATAGGGTTGGCTGTAGCCATCATTTTTGCTACTTGCTCTCCCTCTTCTCCAGGACCGGCAACCCACATCTCGTTATACAAGAAGTCTTCGCCATATGCGTGGTTTTGCAACATATTTGATCTATGGACATTTTTTGTATTTATAGGAGCCATAAAAAATGGTGCCACCCAAACTCCCAGAGCCTCATCAAAGACTGGCTTTGAATCGTTTTCCTGTTGAGGACCCTGAAACCCTTCGGATAAAGAGAATGGATTGCCTAAAATACTAAAGAGCTCTGGATTAGTTTTAAGCGATGCCATGGTTGCCCCGAATGATGCAGCCGTTCCACCAGAAAACTCTCCCTCCATAACCCTCACTCTGGCTCTTACTTTATTTGATGTTCGACCGGTTTGTTTTTTCACTTCATCCTGTAAAAATAAAACACCTAGGTCAAATGGGATACTATCAAACCCACATGAAAAAACTATTCTGGCACCAGTTTCTTTTGCCTTGTCATTATACTTGGAGATAATTTCATGCATCCATCCAGGCTCTCCGCATAAATCAACATAATCTGTTCCGGTCTCAGCACATGATTTAACAATCTCATTACCATATAGTTGATATGGGCCAACAGTTGTGAGTACACAATCTGTCATTTCCATCATTTTTTCAATAGACGCTTGATCATTACTATTAACTTCGAGGATTTTGACTGAATTGTTTACACCAAGGTCTGTCTTTACTTGATTTAATTTTTCTAGACTTCTCCCAGCCATAGCCCAGTTAATTTCATTATTATTAGAATATTTTGCTTGAAGATACTCAACCACTAACTTTCCTGTAAAACCGGTTGCACCATAAACTACAAAATCAAATTCACTACTTTTGCTCATAATAATTTCCTTATCTATATTTACTTATTTTATTAGTTATAAAACTCTGAATTTCATCTAAAAAAAACTTTTTAAAGACCTGTACTTTAGCATTGTTTCTCAAATCTGGATGGGATAATAGCCATAAATGTATGTCAAATGAATATTTATCTTCTCTAAAAGGTTTTAAGTTTGAAGATACAGGAATCCCAATGGGAGAAATCATACTTACACCAAGGCCTTCATTGAGATATTCAATTATTTCACCAAATGAATTAGTTCTCATAATAATAGAGGGGTTTGGGACGAGCTGCTTTAACCTAGCCTCCATGTTTGTTCTTCCTGAATCATCTTTCCATATAATCCAATCCAAATCTTCAATTTCTGTTTTATTAGTTTGCCTTAGATATGCATCTGCTCCATATATATTCATTGGAAGTGCCCCAAGATCTGTGCCTATCATGTGCTCTGCCGGATGATTGGTTAAAACAAGTGAGATATCTGCATCAAAATTATCTTCTTCATCTGAATGAACAACTCTCATATCTAGATCAATATTTGGATATTGTTTTAAAAACTTGGCAATCAATGGTGTTACATTTATACCACCAGATGCTGGTTTGCTGATAACAAGCTTGCCGGAAAGCTCTGTTTCTTTGTCTTTGAAGACTCTTTGTATTTGGTATATCTGCTGATCTACCTTTTTAGTTTCTTGCTCTAAGGCCAGACCATGCTCTGTTAGAAGATAGCCTTTATTGTGGCGTCTAAACAAATGAACATTTAAATCTGATTCTAGCCTATCTATTCTTCTTGCTACGGTAGAGTGATTTACTTTTAAAGATTTTGCAGCAGCGCTCAAAGACCCTTCCTTGGCTACAGCTAAAAAATACTCTAAATTACTCCAATCCATATGTGCATAATCGCACATATGGATTGCATTTGTCGAGAATTTACACACATCAAATTAAACGTTAATATTTGAAAGGTTCATAATTAAATTTGTATGATTTCATTAAAATTAAGAAACCTTTTGATCATCCTAATGGTAGTAATTCTTATTATTACCTTGTCTCTGCCAAAAATACTTCATGCTGCAGGATTGCATCCTGATTACCTGTCAGATAGCTTTGAACTTTCTGATAAAAGAGCACTAATAATAGCTACCAATCATGGCGTACTCAATGCTCCTGGAGAGTCTTCCGGTAAATTAACAGGATTATTTTTATCTGAACTTTCTGTGCCATATTATAGATTTTTAGATTCCGGCATTGACGTTGATATTGCAAGCATAGAGGGAGGAAACATTCCATTAGAGCCTCTACCCTACTTTGTTAAAACAAAAGAGGATAAGGTGTTTTTAAATGATCATGAAATGATGTTAAAGCTTAATAATTCTATTTCGATAGCTAATATTAACTTTGAAGCATATGACATTATATTTTTGTCTGGTGGTTGGGGGGCGGCATATGATTTGGGCTTTTCTGACCTGTTGGGTGAAAAAATATCTGATGCATACTATTCTGAAAAAAAACCAGTCATAGGTGGTATCTG
>JAQWXQ010000047.1 GCA_029254395.1 SAR86 cluster bacterium
TCCAATGCAGAAACTTATATTGCACCAGCAATGAATATGAATATGTGGCTTGATAAGACTACACAAGAAAACTACAAAGCTCTTTCATCAAGAGGGCTATCCTTTATTGGTCCAGCCAATGGTGAGCAAGCCTGTGGTGATATTGGGCCTGGGAGAATGGAAGAACCTATTAGAATAATAGAGTTAATTCATAGTTCTTTTAATAAGGGCCCATTATCTGGCAAAACTATCACCATTACAGCAGGACCAACAAGAGAGCAAATCGATCCGGTAAGGTTTTTATCAAATAACAGTTCAGGAAAAATGGGTTATGCATTGGGATTGGCAGCTATCGAGGCAGGCGCCTTGGTTAATTTAATAAGTGGCCCAGTAGCTATTTCAGCTCATAAGGATATAAATTTATACAAAGTTAATTCGGCAGATGAGATGCTAGATAGATCTATGAGATGTATGGAAACTTCAGATATTTTTATTAGTTGCGCAGCTGTTTCTGACTATAAGCCTGCTGAGGTTTCAGAAACAAAAATTAAAAAAGATGAGGCTGATCATCTCAAAATATATTTAGAAAAAAATAAAGACATATTAGGAGTCATTTCATCCAAATACCCATCTGCATTTCATATAGGATTCGCAGCAGAAACTAACGATGTTGATATAAATGCAAAAGCAAAACTATTATCAAAAAAAATTGATATGATAATTTCTAATGATGTCTCACATAAATTAATTGGGTTTGATGTGGATGAAAATGAAGTTAATGTAATTACAAAAACAGACTCAATTTTTTTAAAAAAAGATAAAAAAATCAGAATAGCTCGTGAAATTCTTAATATAGTTTCAACAAAAATCAATAAAATATAATGTCAGTTCATACAGATAGAAAGCAAATAACTTTAGCGACTTTAAACAAGATGAAATTAAATAGTGAAAAATTCACTTGCCTCACATCTTATGAGTCTACTATGACTTCTAAAATATGTGATGCAGGTGTTGATGTTGTTCTTGTCGGCGATAGTTTAGGGATGGTTGTTCAGGGCCATGACAGCACTTTGCCAGTAACAATGGAGCAGTTAATTTATCATTTAGAGTGTGTGGTTCGGGGTAATAATGGTGCTCATATAATGGCTGATATGCCTTTTATGAGCTATGCCACTGATGATATGGGGTTTGAGAACGCTACAAGGCTTATGCAAGCCGGTGCTAACTCAATAAAAATAGAAGGTGGTGAGTGGATTTCAAAAATGGCATCTATGCTAGCTGATAGAGGAATACCGGTCTGTGCTCATATGGGACTTACACCCCAAGCTTTTAATAGAATTGGTGGTAATTTTGTTCAAGGCAGAGATCCAGAAAAGCGCGAAATAATTATTTCAGAGGCTATTGCTCTAGAAAAAGCAGGAGCGGCGATGCTTCTTTTAGAGTGTGTGCCAGATTCACTAACCAAAGAGATTATGGCGGAACTAAAAATTCCTGTTATAGGTATTGGTGCAGGAGCATCTACTGATGGTCAGATTATGGTTGTTCATGACGTGCTTGGCATTTCTTGTTTAGATAAGTTACCAAAATTTGTTAAAAACTTCATGAATGAATCAAATTCAATCCAAGAAGCTTTAAGTAATTATGTGCATGAGGTTAAATCTGAGACTTTTCCTTCTTCCGAGCATACGTTTTATTAAATTGAAGATTATTAAAAATATTCAAGATCTTATGGAGGTAAGGTCAGCCTTTAATGAAATTACTTTTATTCCTACTATGGGTAACCTTCATGATGGTCATTTGTCTCTATTTGAGCGAGCATCTAAGCTAAAAAAGCCTATTTTTTCATCTATCTTTATAAACCCTTTACAATTTAATAATAAAAGTGATTTTACAAATTATCCGAAAACTTTAGAGAATGATATAAGCCTTCTTGAGTCTCAAGAGTGTGAATGTTTATTTCTGCCC
>JAQWXQ010000072.1 GCA_029254395.1 SAR86 cluster bacterium
ACTAAAGGATTTCCTTTTTTCTTTAACTCTTCAATAGTCTCTAATGGCTTATCTAAACCTTCTCTTGGCATTTTAAACATCGCTAGAGCATGCAATGGAATATCAGGTCTTGACCATGCATCTGTTGCAGGTGATAAATCATCGGTATTTATCTCACCAGGCACCTTGTATACAGTAAGTTTAACTTGCTCTGGAATATCTTGTTTACTTGTAAACCATTCTCCTTCTGCCCATGCGTTGATTACTTTTTTGGCATGTTGATTCGTTTGCGATAGGACAAAAATTTCATTAAACTTGTCAAATATTAGTAGAGTTTTGCTTAACGCATTTGCGGCTGCGTCGCCAAGCTCATCTATTTTTAGACACTCAATAAGAGGCTGGATGTTATAACCACCTAGCATTGTTCCTAAAATATTGACTGCCTCAAGTTTTGATAAATAAGGGCTTGAAGACTCTCCGGTAGTAATATCTGCTAAGAAAGCTGCTTTGACGTAAGCTGATTGATCAACACCGGCAGGTACTCTTTCTTTTAAAAGATGAAGTAGTAGATCTGACTCATCATGATTAGATTTAAGTAAATCAACAAGTTGAGATGTTTGATCTGGATCAAGCGGAAGAGGTGGGATGTTTTGCTCGGCTCTTTCTTGTTCGTGTTTTTTGTATTCGTTTAGCATAAGATTGTCTCCGGCTGCTATTTTACTCTTCTATGTAGTAGCTATCTACAAAATATCTAAAATATATTTTCTAAAAAATAGGTTAAAATCACTTCAACACAATGTTTAAAACAAGATCAACAACACCATGCCTCGGAATATGCTCAACAACATATGGTGATGACGTGTGCAAAGGGTGCAAAAGGTTTGTGCATGAAGTAATAAATTGGAATAAATACTCCTCATCTGAGAAAGAAGTGGTTAATTCACGTCTTGAAGAGTTTAAAGTTCTTATTTTAAAAGAAAGATTTGCAGTTGAGGATCCCGATGCCTTTAAGCTCAAGTTAAATGAAAACGCTATAAATTTTAATAATGCTTTAGATCCACTAACGTGGATATTTGATTTATTAAGAGCGGCAGGCTCCCAACATCTAGATTTAAGTCAGTTTGGTATAAAGGTTTTAACTGAATATGACCCTGGAAAGATCAAAGATGAAATCAATGATGAGCTTCTAAATCTTTCAGAAGCCCATCATCAGAGATATTTTAAAAAACTATAACTGGTTTTAACCGAAGTCCTTCAACATAGCTTTGAGTTCTAAAGAGTGTTGCTCTTCCTCGCCAATCAATCCTCTTGCATATTCTTCAAGATAGATAGATCTGTCAGCAACATTTTCTAAAAGCTTTTTATAAAGATTTAGCGCATGTATTTCATGATCCAAACTTTCACCTAAAATATCTTCAATTGAATGTCTGTGTGTTTCTTTTATCTTCGCTATTTTTTGGCTTGGGTGCCCATCTAGACCAACAATTAATTCACCAGCTTGTTGGGCATGCATTAATGATTCAGCCGCTTGCTCTTTTAAAAAACTAACTATTGGTAATCTGTATGGGCCACTTACCATCATTGCTGAATGGGTATATCTTACAACTCCAGCTAGCTCATATTCCATGATTTCATTTAAAATATTACATACTAATTCTGAATTTATTTCTTTCATTTCCATGAAAAACTCCCTTTAAATAATGAATAAAAAACCAATATAATAGATTTATTTAAATATGTAAAGTACTGATATTGGGTATTTTTTTAATGGTAATCGTTTAGATAACTATTCTCATTTACCTTTATTGCCGCTTATAGCTAAAACCAGTTTAAAACGCCAAAATAATAAAAAAGCCATAAATGAATAAGCAATTTTTGCGCAGTGATACACTATTGGTAAGCTGGTAAATTTAGCTAGCCACATATAACCATCTGTCCTTTTCCAAACATAAATAAAAGCATCTACACCTGTTAACTCCTCACCATTTTCAAAAACCACATGTAGCCTTTTTAAATATTTGTCATCCATATGACTGCAGTCACTAAAAGATAATTCTGACCTTTTCTTGTAGTGCTTTATTTCATAATTACATATAGAGCACTGCTCATTAAATAAAACTTTTCCTTCCTTCATTTCTATATTTTACCAAATATCCATTTAATATATTTTTTAATACTAAATACTTATGTCAAAATAAATATACATGACAAAAGAAAAAGATTTTTTTAAATATTTTAAAGAAGGTTGGAACAAGATTCTTGGAAAAAAACAAGACAGAACTAAATTAAGATCTAAGAGTTTATTCAGAGCTGTTAACGGAATTCAAAACGTAGGGACTCCTCATGACTGGGAAGATTATGAGAAGTATAAAAAGGAAATGGACAAGGATGAATCAAACTAACATTTTTAACGAACCAATAGAGGAGTGCTGCTCTAATCCAATTACAGGTTATTTTAGGGATGGCTTTTGTCATACAGACAAGCATGACAGGGGGCTTCATATCGTATGTTCATTAATGACTGAAGACTTTCTTGGCTTTTCAAAGGCACGAGGCAATGATTTGTCTACACCTAGGCCTGAATTTAATTTTCCAGGTTTAAAAGAGGGTGATTCGTGGTGTGTTTGTGCTGAAAGGTGGAAAGAGGCCTATGAGCATGGGTTTGC
>JAQWXQ010000100.1 GCA_029254395.1 SAR86 cluster bacterium
AAATTTGGTATTGTTGAAAAAACAAAAGAAAATTATGACTTGTTGGCTGATTCTTATTTTCTTCTTAAAGATAGAGTTGTTGGTATTGAGTATCTAATAAAATCTCTTGGAATTGATAATGATCCAGATACTGCTTTTAAGATAGGTAGGTTTGCATTTGAAGAAGAAAACTGGGATTTAGCCTACACATACCTAAAAAGAGCAAAAGATTTAAATTATAAAAAGACTCCTGGTAGACTCGATTTACTAATGGGTATTTGCAAATACGAAAGCAATGATTACAAAACAGCATCTAAGTTTTTCAATAATGCCTTAGATTTTGAAGCCACAAAAACCTCTGCTGAGGGTTGGCTTCTTTATCTTGAAAACCTTCAAGCTAGTTAAACTTTTTTAACATTTTACTGTCAAATATTTATGATAATTCAAACTAAAGATATCAAGCGCTCTTTTATCATGGGGAGCACTACTGTTGAAGCATTAAAAGGTATTAATTTTAGTGTTGAGAAGGGTGAATTTATTGCAATAATGGGCCCCTCTGGTTCAGGAAAAACTACATTAATGAACATTATAGGTTGCTTAGATACACCTACCTCAGGCCAATACTTGCTTAATAATAAACTTGTTAATAATTTAGATGAAGATGAGCTAGCTCTTATACGGAATAAGGAGATTGGCTTTGTTTTTCAATCTTTTCATCTTCTTGCTAAAAACTCAGCACTAGATAATGTATTACTTCCTCTTAAATATGCTGGTAAAGGAAAGGAAGACTCGTTGCAAAGAGCTACAGAGGTCCTTCAAGCTGTTGGCTTGGATGATAGAATGCACCATGGTCCATCAGAGCTTTCAGGTGGCCAGCAGCAAAGAGTTGCTATAGCAAGAGCTCTTGTAAATAAACCAAGTATTATCTTTGCTGACGAGCCCACAGGCAATCTTGATAGCAAAACAGAAGCAGATGTAATGAATCTTTTTAAAAAATTAAATAGCGAAGGCCAAACAATAATTTTAATAACTCATGAGCAAGAGATTGCTGATCAATGCAAGAGGGTGATTAAAATTAGAGATGGTCTTATTGAGTCTGATAGAATTAACTAACAAAGGATATTTATGAAAAAACTAAATAAAAAACAATTAACAATCCTGGGCATTATTGCAATAGTAATTATATATTTCACTTTTTCATCCGACGATGAGCCAAAGCAAGACGAAGCTCTAGCAAATTTTTATAAAAAAGATGAGGTCTCTCCAAAAAAATTATTTGTTTCAATTGAGGCATCTGGTTTAATAGAAGCAATATCATCTGTTGAAATCAAGTCAAAAGCCTCAGGTGAGATTCTTTTCTTAGGAGCAGAGGTTGGTGACTTTATAGAAAAAGGTTCAATGCTCTCTCAGATTGATCAAAGAACACCAAAAAACATACTAGATCAGTCAAAATCAGATCTTACAGCATCCAATGTAAGACTTGAGAATGCAGAAGCTCAATTTATAAGAGGAAAACAGCTGCACGACAAAGGAAGTATTTCTGACAAAGATTTTGAAGATATACAAGAGGGTTTTGCTCAAGCTAAATCCACTCTTGTAAGAACACAGGTTACCTATGAAAACGCAAAAATTGCATTAGACGATACCATCGTGAGATCGCCAGTATCAGGTACAGTAATATCAAGACCTGTAGAAGTTGGCCAGGTTATCTCATCACCAACCCAAGCGGTAGGAGGTGGCACTGTCTTAATGACTATGGCTGATCTCTCAAAGGTCAGGGTGAGAGCTCTTGTTGATGAGATTGATGTTGGAAAAGTATCTATTGGTCAAAAGGTATCAATAAAAGTTGCTGCATACAGAGACAAGGAATTTTTTGGTACTGTTTCAAAAATTGAACCTAAAGCACGTGTAGAGCAAAATGTTACAACGTTCCCTGTTTTAATTGATATAGATAATAAAGAAAATTTGTTACTTCTTGGAATGAATACTGATGTTGTAATAGATGTCTTGAACAAAGAAGTTGCATTAAGCACACCATCCATGTCTTTACGTACACGAAAAGATATTTATTCAGCAGCCTCAATAATTAATATACCAACAGAAAATATTGATAAATTTCTTGTCGATAAAGTTTCTGGTGAGAATTTTAATAAATTTATAGTAATTAAAGACTCGCTCAATGGACCATTGCTTACATGGGTAGAAATTGGTGTATCAGATTTAGCTAATGTAGAAATTTTAGATGGCCTGAATCAAGGTGACACTATCTACATAATGCCTAGCAAAAGCCTTTTTGATTATCAAAAAAGATTTAAAGAGCGGGTTAATGCATCATTTAGCTTCGGTTAAAATATATGCTTGCTAAAATTAAACAGTTAATTTCACCATTTATGTTAGATTTATCTTTATTTACAGAAGCCCTCCAATCAGCCTCATCTTCAATAAGATCAAATAAAGTACGCTCATTTTTAACCGCCTTAGCTATTATTATTGGAACTGCAGCGGTTATTGCAATAATTGGACTTGGTTCTAGCGCTTCAAAATCACTAGATGAGAAAATTGATGATCTTGGAGGAAGAACTTTATATGTTGGTCCAAGTCAAAGAAAAAGAGGAGCCGTAACCCAAGGCTTAAATCCATTAGTTCTTAAAGATGCTGCAGCATTGAATAAAGATCTTGAGCATAACTGGAAGATTTCTCCGACCATGACGGGTTCTAGGCAGATAAAGTTTAATACAGCTAACATTAGCGGAAGAGTTGGGGGTTATTTGCCAATACATTTTAATGTTAGGGGTTATGACCTAGGTATCGGGCGATTGTTTAATGAGGAAGATAATTTAGCTAGAAGAAAAGTTGTTGTTGTGGGGTCAAAAGTTCCTCAAGAACTTAAAACAAGACCTAACGCATTATTAGGAAAACAAATAACAATTGCAGGCGTATCTTACGAGGTTATAGGTATATTAAAAGAGGAGGG
>JAQWXQ010000102.1 GCA_029254395.1 SAR86 cluster bacterium
CCGATAAATTGGGATATTGCCATAATTCGAGTCCTTTCATGAAAGTCATCGCTCATCTCATAGCCCATGGCAACAAAGGGAATGCTGAAGATAGTAATACCAAGATAAAATAATAAAGAAAGTGTTAAGAAATACCAAAAGTTGAATACTATTCCGTTTTCGGAGTACAGCTGCCACATAGCAATAAATGAAAGGCCAGTTAAGATGGCGCCAATGAAAATATACTGCCTTCTCTTACCCCATTTTGATTTTGTATTATCAGAAATAAAGCCCATTAATGGGTCTGTAATCGCGTCAACAAGTCTTGGAACAAAAGCAATAACACCGTATAACAATGGGTTAAATCCAAGATTTTGAATTAAAACAACCATAAAAATACCTAAGGCAGCTGGGAACATTTGATTACCTAACATACCAATACCAAAAGCAATCTTGTGTTTGAGTGGAACTATTCTTCGTTGAGTTTGTTGTTGGTTCATATCCATATTATATATTTTTTATAGATACACATTTAATCATTACAGAGCTAGTTAGTTATAGGTTTGTTGAAAATGGTTTTAACCACTTCATAAGACTTTTTCTTATTTCTATCAATATCAACTATTCCAAAGAATTCCTCATTAGCAGTTCCATCATATGGAACTCCACTACTATTTGGTGCCCAACCGCCTATATCTTGCTTTGATGGATTGCCTGCTTTCCAGAGACCATCAGCAAACTGAAAAATAACAGTGCCTGCACTTAAATCAATATTGTCTATCACAGCATCAAGCATAATCTCATTAGCATCTGCTTGAGCTAACTCACTAATACCTTCTTTATAAATGTCTCTGGTTATAGTCATGTAGCTATCACTTCCAAGCTCAGCAAAATATATTGGTTTATCGCTTACTTCTGCCCATTGCTCTAAAATAGAAACTGGTTGGTCCCACCTATATACATTTACACCCCACATATCTATATCACTGACCAAGCTGCGAGCTTGCTCATCAGGCAAGTCTCCATGAGCAGTTGATACGGGATGACTCTTATCGATCATGTGTATTTTTTTTGAGGCATCGTTTAGAGCGTTATACCAGTTTGCTATATCTCCACCAAACCACTCTGGGTGGTAATTATACTCATTCCCAAGCTCCCATAATAAAATTGCATCATGGTCCTTGTATTTCTTAACATAGTCCATGTATGTTCCTGACAAAATATCAAAGAACCCGTTTTGATTGAACCCAAAACTAATAATTACCTTTATGCCATATGATGAAATTTTGTTTAATATTTTAATATCGTCAATAGGCTCATACACCCTTATGGTGTTGATGCCAGCTTCTTTCATTAGTGTAAGATCTTGATCGATTTTATCAAAGCTTCTATATTTTGAGCCCAGAGGAACCGGATGATAACAAATACCTTTGATATAAAATGCATCTCCATCAAGCAACAGCTTGTTTTGAGAAACTTGAACATCATGTGAAAATGCAGAAAATGATGCAAGTAAAAGGAATGCTGAAATTTTAAATGTTAGTTTTTTTGCCATAATTACTACTCCATACCACGGATTTTCGGTGCTTTAACTCTACCTATAAGCTCTTCCTCATTACCACCATAAGTCTTTTCAACAGGCTTACCGTTTCGACCTAAGCCTTGAAAAGTACCAGAATCAACACTATTCCACAAAGCATACTTTGCTTTACCCTCAACAGTAAAGAGACCGAAATGATTTTCAGATCCAGATTCATTTGATGAATCTTTCCATGGCTCATCAAAAGCTGAAAAGTAAAAGCATGATATCTGAAGGGACTTACATAAATCCGTAGTTAAATTAAAGTAAATTGCTTGCTTGTATTCATCAGCCGCATGCGTTCCCTCATCCCCATACAAATCTGTTGCCACTGATGACCAACCAGTTTCTCCAATATGTATATCTTTATTAACTCCAATACTTTCCATATAGTTTTTAACGCTTTGGTACTGCGCATACTGATATTCAACAGATTTTTTCATTGCATGTTTCACACTATTTAGTTTATTTTCTAACAAAGATTCATCTTCTAGGCTCCAAAAAACTGGGTTGTAATGCGTGTCATGAAATGGGTAAGTGTGAACCGATACGTAATCAACAGCTTTTATTAGACTATTTAACTCCTCATTATGGTACTCAGGACTACCGCCACCCCAAGATGCAAAATTATCTGAGCTTGTGATCCATAAAGTCTTTGGCAGAGCTCCAGATGACTTTAAACCTTGTAAATGGTTAACCCATTTTAGAATAACTCCAGGCAGTACAAAGTAACTAGATGCCCAATGAACCATTGATTCATTACCTACAGCAATAATTTTGACTATTTGAGGATATTTACTGGCAAGCCTAACAACCTCATTGATTTCTTTTGTATTGCTTTCAAGATCCTCTTGATTGTGATTTGGTGAGTCTGTGAATGAGTTTTCGCAATCAATCCAAGCCCCGAGCATCACATACATCTCAAAACTATCATCAGCCTCCTGAAGTTGCCTTATCGACTCTAAAGTATTTTCTGCAAACTTATGATGAACATCATAAGTTCGCAAAACTTTAAAGCCTTGTGCACTCATAAGAAGAAGATCTTCTTTAATTTGATCAATTGAGGGTTGTTCTTCTCTAGAGAGGCCTCTATACCCCCCATATGAAATAGCTTGATAGTCAGGATTTCCAAGAAACTCTTTTGCAGATTTGTTCATATTATTATTACTCAAATTAACTATATTAATAAAAAAAAATATAAGCGCAGTTGCAATTAGGATTTTTTTTAAATTAAATATTTTCAGAATTTTATTACCCTTTATTTGTTTTCATGTATACGTTCAATTTTGTTATTTTTTTATCTCTATTGAAAATACTTTGGCTAATGAGCTCATCAACTTCATCACCTTCGACATTCTTAGACGTACCATTAGCAAATAAAATTTCTATGACTTCATTGTCGCTTGAATGATAAATAACAGGAACTTGGCAAATGGTTAAGCCAAGCATGCCTTTTTTGAGGTCTAGGGAAATAATATTTCGCTCTAGATCAACATATTTAAATACTCTAGGCTCTTGAAGGAATTCTTCATGTTTCATTATTGTTGGATGAAACTTAATTTTGCCATCTTTTACGAAAACACCCATTTCACCAAATCTGCTTAA
>JAQWXQ010000015.1 GCA_029254395.1 SAR86 cluster bacterium
CTAATGGATTGAGGTGGTGTGTTGTTGAAATGGATAGAAGGTACAAATTAATGTCTATGATGGGTGTTAGGAATTTAGCTGGCTTTAATAAAAAAATTGAAGAAGCTGCTGAAAATGGCAAACAAATACTCAACCCACTGAATGAGAATGAAGAAGAGTACCTTGAGAAACTGCCTTCAATTGTAGTGGTTGTTGATGAATTTGCTGACATGATGATGTTAGTAGGTAAAAAGGTAGAGCATTTAATAGCGAGAATTGCTCAAAAGGCTAGGGCAGCAGGAATACATTTAATTCTTGCTACACAAAGACCTTCAGTTGATGTAATAACTGGTTTAATTAAAGCAAACATTCCCACAAGGATCGGTTTTCAAGTTTCGTCAAAAATTGATTCCAGAACTATTATTGACCAAGGTGGAGCAGAGCAATTGTTAGGTTATGGTGACATGCTTTATTTACCACCAGGCGTTGGTGTGCCTATAAGAGTTCATGGTGCCTTTGTAGGTGATGATGAGGTTCATAGGGTTGTTAATGATTGGAAGTCTAGAGCTGAGCCTGACTACATTGAAAGTATTGTTAATGAGGCCCAAGAGACAGGGCCAATTCCTGGGTGGAGTGGTTCAGAATCAGCTGGAAGCAGCTCAGCTGAAGATTCTGATGAGCTCTATGACGAAGCAGTGAATTTTGTTATTGAATCAAGGCGAGCATCTATATCTGCAGTTCAGCGCAAACTAAGGATTGGCTACAACAGAGCCGCAAGACTTATTGAGGCAATGGAAGAGGCTGGTCTAGTTTCTGAAATGAGCTCAAATGGTTCACGAGAAGTTCTTGTACCAAAGCGATAATGAGATTATTCAATCATCTGTTTATTGTGTTTTTTGCTTGTAACTGTTTTTCATATAGCGTTGATTCGATAAACGACCTTTTACTATCAAACAAAATGACCTTTGAACAAAAATCTGTGAATGAGGTTGCAAATATAACTCAAATCTCAGAGGGCGAGATATTTCGTAAAAATGATGTAATAAGAATAAATATTAATACTCCATTTAAAGAACAGTATTCTATTAACGAGTCCTATATTGAAATTAATGATCTTGAGTTCAACCAAACTAAACTTATAGAAATACATTCACTTCAAAATCAAACTTTATTATCTATATTGAAACTTGGTTTTAAAACTGAAGATATAAAAAATCAAAACTCTAATTCATTTTCTTTTAATATAGATGGGAAAATTGTTGTTGTAAGATATATTTCTAATAAATCTTTCTCAGTTGATTATCTTGATAATTTAAATATATTAAACACAATTGTTTTTAGGGAAGCTTAGAGGATGAATCTGCTCTTTATTGGTATCGGAGGGGGTTTAGGTGCTATATCTAGGTACGGATTAACAATTTTCATAGATAAATTATCTTCAACCTCATTTCCCCTAGCTACCTTGATAGTAAATGTATTAGGGTGTCTATTAATTGGTTTGATTCTTGGCTCAAGCATTCAGTCTAAAGACTCCACTTATTATTTTTTTGTTATCGGGTTTTTGGGTTCCTTTACAACTATGTCAGCTTTCTCAAGTCAAAGTATTGATTTATTTTCATCAAATACTCCAATTATTGGTACTTTATATATAATGCTTACAATGTCGATGACTATATTGGCAACCTTTATTGGATTAACACTTGGTAAGTAAATGATAGATATAAAAAAGCTTAGGGATGATGGTAAAAATATACAAAATTCGCTTTTAAAAAGAGGTTATAAATTAAACATTGAAGAATTTCTTTCTCTTGATAGCGCTAGAAAAGATCTTCAGATTTCTGTTGAGGATTTGCAATCAAAAAGAAAAGAGCTTTCTTCACAGTTTGGTAAATTAAAATCCTCAGGTGGAGACACTGATGATCTTAAAAAAGAAATTGATTCTATTAATTCTGATCTCAAATTAAAAGATGATAGTTTGCAAGACCTTCTTGTCTCTTTAAATAATTTTATGCTAGATATTCCTAATATCCCAAGAGAAGATGTTCCATTAGGCTCGTCTGAAATCGATAATGTTGTTGTGTCTAAATATGGCAAAATAAAAACAAAAAAATCTCCCGACCATCTCTCAATAACTTCAGATATTGATACAGACATAGCTTCAAA
Source organism: SAR86 cluster bacterium (assembly GCA_029254395.1). Lineage (GTDB taxonomy): Bacteria > Pseudomonadota > Gammaproteobacteria > Magnimaribacterales > D2472 > CAJQGY01. The sequence goes on from JAQWXQ010000015.1 coordinate 2,143, forward strand.
TTTAGCTGGTTCAAGATTCTCTGTTTTAAAGGGAGATATTTCAAGACTTCAAAGATCACTCATACATTTCATGTTAGAAGTTGCGGCAAAGAACGGCTATGAGGAATACTATGTTCCTTTTATGGCCAATAAAGAATCCTTGAGGGGAACTGGGCAACTTCCAAAATTTGAAGAAGATCTATTTAAGGCCTCTGATAATCTTTACCTAATACCTACAGCAGAAGTGCCTCTGACTAATTTATTCAGAAATACAATCATTCCGCAAGATGATTTACCTAAAAAAGTTACTTCTCATACCCCATGCTTTAGATCTGAAGCTGGCAGCTATGGCAAGGATACCAAGGGTTTGATAAGACAACATCAGTTTGAAAAGATTGAGCTAGTTCAAGTAACTAATCCTAAGACCTCATTAGATGATTTAAATAGTCTTCTTAGCAATGCAGAAGAAATTCTACAATTGTTAGACTTGCCATATCAAGTTATTGAGCTTTGCACCGGTGACTTAGGTTTTAGCTCTTCTAAAACATTTGATATAGAGGTGTGGATGCCCAGTCAGGGTAAATTTAGAGAAATCTCATCATGTTCTAATTTTAGTGACTTTCAAGCGAGACGTTCAAATATTAAAATCAAGACCGATACAGGGAAATTATTAGCACATACAATCAACGGTTCTGCTCTTGCTGTTGGGAGAACTCTAGTTGCAATTATAGAGAATAATTTCAATGATGAAGAAAATTATATTGAAATCCCAGATGTTCTAAGAGCTTTTATGGGTAAAGATAAAATTTCTTTATAAATCTTCACTAATTGTCACAAGTTCTCCAGTTTTTTCTGTTATTATCTACTTAGCAAAATTTTACTAATATTTTTAGAGGATATTATCATTATGAATAAGACGTTTAGAATCTTTCTTTTCTCACTTTTCATTTCCCCGCTTGCTTTTACCCAAGAATTAACTTCAGATATATCTGGTGTTGTTTCTAATGGTGGTGATGCGGTTGGTGGTGCAACAGTTGAGATTACTTATGTACCAACTAATACCAAAGTTACTAAAGTAACTGCTGATAATGGTAGGTATAGAGCTGCTGGTTTAAGACCCGGTGGTCCATACAAAATCAAAGCTTCAGCTAATGGCTTGCTACCTGATTCTGTAGAGACATACCTTCAAGTTGGTGAAACAGGAAGGGTATCCTTTTCACTTGTTTCAGTAGGTGATGTAGATGATGTTGTTGTTGTAGGTCAAAAAATTGAGCAAATGACAGCTCAAGGCTACACGACTACAATTGATGCAGAAACCATTCAAAACACACCTTCAATTACTCGTGATATTAAAGATCTTATGAGGTTAAACCCTCTTGTATCTTTAGATGATGCAGAAGATGGAGATGAGGCAATAAGTATTGGTGGAGCCCACCCTAGATCTAATGACATCAAAGTTGATGGAGTTTCATTCAATGATGATTTTGGTCTGAACGGTAACGGATATCCATCACAAAGAAGTCCTTTAAACTTAGATGCTATTGAGCAAATGAGTATTAAAGTTGCTCCTGCATCTGTTGAATACTCAAACTTCAGAGGCGGAGTTATAGAATTCATTACCAAGGGTGGTACTAACGAGTTTACTGGTAGTGTTGCTTTTTATGATAGAGGAGATCAATTTTACGGTGATAAGATTGACGGAAGAGATTACTCATTCGACAAAGAAGATACTGCTACTAGTTTCACATTTGGTGGACCAATAATTCAAGACAAGGCATTCTTTTTCACATCATATGAAGAAAGCGTGCTTACAAATCCTGTTCTTTTTGGACCTGCAGGTTCAAACGCGCAGATTGAGCAATCAATTACAACTGCTCAAGTTGCTGAAATAAGACAAACAACCATAGATTTATATGGATTTGATCCGCTCTCATATGCAGATACAACCGAGTCAACTCAAGAGAATGTTACTTTAAGACTTGACTATATTCTTGATGAAAATCATAGATTGCAATATGACTATAAATTAGCTGAAGGTGACGCACTTAGGGCTGACAGTGGTTTTGATTCTTTCTACTTTACTTCGGCTTCATACCTAAAAACAGAAAAAACAGAAACTAATAGTGTTTTATTGATTTCAAACTGGTCTGATAATTTATCTACAGAGGTAAACTACTCAAGCAAGGAAACAACTACTGGTCAAAATTCTCCAGCAGGTCAAAACGTTCCTAATTTATACATTGATAACGCATATGGTAATGAAGTTTATATTGGAGCTGACATTTATAGATCAGCAAATGAGCTTGCAACTACAACTGATTTTTTAAAGCTAAAAGCAATCTACTATGCTGATAATCATAAAATTACAGCTGGTTATGAAAACACTAGTTGGGATATTTATAACTTGTTTATTGTTGCTCAAGATGGTCAGTGGGAATTTGATTCACTAGATGATTTTAATAATGGTAATGCAAGTTCATTCTTTGCAAACAATGCAAAAACTGGTAACCCTGCTGATGCAGCAGCTAATTTTGAATACAGCCTTTCATCAATGTACCTTCAGGATGAAATAACTGTTTCTGACAGACTAACCATAACAGCAGGTCTTAGGTATGACGAGTATTCTTCAGATGATGCTCCAGCTGCTAACCCAGATTTTGAAGCTGAATATGGTTTTGCTAATGCTGGTATTGATGGAACAAGTCTACTTAATTATAGATTTGGTGCTGATTTACTTATTGATGATGTAAGTTCATTAAATATTACTTATGGTACTTACTCTGCTAAATTGCCTGCAGTATGGATTTCTAATGCTTACACGAATGATGGTGTAAGAGTTTCAGCTTATGATTCTGATTATGCTGCTGCTGGCTGTAACCCGCTTGCTGCTGCAGGTGTTGGTCTTCCAGGTTGTGTTCAGCAAGCTATTGCCAATGCTCCTTTAACGAGTGCTAAGATTGATTTCATCTCACCTAATTTTGAGTGGCCTGAATCAAAAATCTTAAACGTGACATACGAAAGACAGCTAACAGAAAATTGGGATATGACTTTAACTTACTTAAATTCAAATCAAGAAGAAGCTTTATACAAAGTAATTGATACTGGTTATCCTTTGGACGGCTTTGATCCTACTGTTCCTACTGTTACAGCTCCTGACGGGCGTCCTATTTATAATATGACAGGCAGAAGAACATACAAAGCTGGTCTCTACAATGATTGTTGTGGTGAAAGAGAGGTTATGTCTGCAACGTTTGCAAGAAGCTTTAATGATGGTGACGGCAGACTTGTTATGAGTTACACAGCTCAAAATATTGATGAGCTGAGTGGTATGACTTCTTCAACTTCAAACTCTAACTACGGAAAAGTTGGTGCTATTGACTATAATAATAGAAAGCCTATGAGATCTATTTATGAAACTGAACATAGATTCCTAGCAACAGTAACATCTAAGCACTATTTCTTTGGTGAAGATAAGCCAACAACTTTCTCAATGATCTTTGAAAGAAAGTCTGGTTTACCAGGTTACTTATCATTTGATACATTTACAGGTTCTCCAGGGGATTATGGATCAAAAGCCTTTGGTTATGATTACAATCTAAATGATGACAGCTCTGCTTTACTATACATACCTACTGGAACTAACGACCCATTAATTTGCTGGTCTTATAAGTGTAGAGATGAGGGATCTTTTGAAGCTTCAGCTAGAGCAGCAGAAGTAATAAACCTTCTTCATAATACATATGGTCTTGAAAGATATGCTGGCTCTATTCAGCCAAGAGGATCTTTCAATTACCCATGGCAGTCATCACTTGATGTAAAAGTTACTCAGATTCTTCCTGGATTTAGAGCTGATGATGAAGTGGTAATAACCTTAGGTATAGAGAATCTACTTAACTTAATTGATGACAAAAAAGGTGTTGTTAAGTTTGGTTATTACTCAGGTAGACTTGATGTTATGGATTTAAGAATTGTTGATAACAAGTATGACTATAGTGGTTATGCTTATAGATATAATATTGATAATCCATTTGAGGACAGAATATCAGCTACTCAGAGTATCTGGAGAGCTCAGTTAGGAATTAAATATAAATTCTAATAATTGATATATAATTAAAAGGCGGTTTAATACCGCCTTTTTTATTGCTTATGGAAACTACAAACAACATACCAGAACTCTCCTTTATTGACATTGAAAATGGTGATGCTTTAGCTACTAGTTTGCTATCTGAAGCATTGAATGGTCATGGCTTTTTTTCAATTACACATCATGGGCTATCTCAAGATGTGCTAGATTCTTGTTATAAGTCCTCAAGAGATTTTTTTAATCTGCCTGATTCAGTTAAGAGTTCATACCATGACCCGAGTCTAAAAGGTGCAAGGGGTTACACGCCTTTTGGAATAGAGACTGCTGTGGGCGAGAGTGTTGCGGATTTAAAAGAGTTTTGGCATCACGGTCCAATTATAGATAACTCATATTCTTCAAAAATACCTAAAAACATAGACATTAGAGAGCTGTCTGACTTCAATAAAAATTTTGATTTATTGTTTGATGAGCTTCATGTCATAGGAACAAGAGTTCTTCGAGTCATTGCTCAATCTATTGGGGTTGATAAAAACTTTTTTGATTCTTGGATCGCTAAAGGAAATTCTCTTTTAAGACCTATTCATTACCCACCTGTTAAAAATACAGTAAATATTCACAGGGCAAGAGCTCATGAAGATATTAATTTGATTACCTTGCTTGTTGGAGCTGAAGAAGGTGGTTTGGAGGTATTAAACAAGAATGATGAGTGGATTAAGGTTCAACCTAGCTCGAATTCTATAGTTTGTAATATAGGTGATATGATGCAGCTAGTTACAGCTAATAAATTAAAAAGTACAACTCATAGAGTTGTTCAGTATGTTGAAAATGAGCCAACCTCTCGATACAGTATTCCATTTTTTATGCATCCATCACCAGAAACAGACCTAAGAAATATCTTTATAGAAGGATCAGAGGGGACTTTGGCTGATGATTTTTTAAATGAACGATTAAAGGCAATTAAGTTATACTAACATCATGCAATACATACAAATTATAATTGGCTTTATTGGCCTCATAGCCTTAGCCATTCCTTTTTCAAATAATTTAAAATTAATTAATTATAAGCATGTTGCAGGCGGAATTTTGTTTCAAGTCATACTTGCAGCATTGCTTTTAAAAGCCCCTTTGATTACATCATTTTTTGAGTATCTTTCAAATGGTGTTGAGGTCTTAAAAGTTGCGACTGCTGAAGGCACAAGTTTTATTTTTGGATATTTGGGTGGTGGTGAGTCACCGTACGTAGAGTCTCAAAAGGGATCAGCTATCATTTTTGCTTTCAATATCCTTCCATTTATTATTGTAATGTCATGCTTTACAGCTGTCTTATGGTACTGGAGAGTCCTTCCTGCTTTGGTTAAAGGTTTCTCTGCTGTGTGTCAAAAGCTATTTAATATTGGAGGTCCTATTGGTTTAGGCTCTGCTGCAAACGTATTTGTAGGACAGGTTGAGGCACCTTTATTAATTAGACCTTACCTAAAAGATTTATCAAAGAAAGAATTACTTATTTTAATGACAACTGGTATGGCAACTGTTGCTGGATCAGTAATGATTGCTCTTGTAAGTATGCTTGATATGAAGTTTGAAGACATTAATTTAATTCAACATTTTCTTATTGCTTCTATATTATCCGTCCCCGCTGCCATTGTTTATGCAAACATAATGATTCCATCTAACCATGTAACGGATTTTGAATCTTCAAATACTCCCAGAGTGTATGAAAGTACAATGGATGCTATTACTAGAGGCACCAGTGATGGTCTAAATATTGCTTTAGGGGTAGGTTCTATTGTCTTAGCTTTTATTGCCTTAGTCTATGTGGCTGATTCCATTATTGGGTTAATACCACTTACCTTAGGTGGAGAATCTTTGTCAATTCAGCTTATTCTAGGCTATATGTTTGCTCCTATTGCCTGGTTGATGGGTGTTCCATGGGATGAAGCTCTTGTATCTGGTAAGTTATTAGGTATTAAAACTGCCCTTAATGAATTTGTAGCATATGGTGAACTTGCATCATTGTCAGAAGGCGTTCTTTCAGATAGATCAAGACTAATTACACTTTATGGCTTATGTGGTTTTGCAAACTTTTCCTCAATTGGAAT
>JAQWXQ010000120.1 GCA_029254395.1 SAR86 cluster bacterium
CCAAAAGTTAGCAAAGGAATGCCTTTTCAAGATTACACAAGAAAAATAGTATGGAGATTTGATCAGGATGAATTTGATGCTTGGAAAGATGGTATGACAGGCTTTCCAATTATTGACGCGGCGATGAGGCAGTTAAAACATGAGGGCTGGATGCACAATCGTCTAAGAATGGTTGCCGCAATGTTTTTTACAAAAAATATGCTCCATGATTGGAGGCTAGGTGAAAAGTTTTTCATGGAAAGTCTAATAGATGGAGATTTTGCTTCTAATAATGGCGGATGGCAATGGAGTAGCTCTACAGGAACAGATGCAGCTCCATATTTTAGGATCTTTAATCCAATAACTCAGTCTACAAATTTTGATAAAGCAGGAGATTTTATAAGGAAGTATGTGCCTGAATTGAAAGACTTAGATCAAAAAGTTATTCATGACCCATCAAGCTCTTTAAGAAGTCATTTGGGTTATCCTGAGCCTATATTAGACTTGAAACAATCTCGACTCAGAGCCATTGAAGCTTTCAAAGAGTCTAGAGAATAGCTTTATCAAAAATTATAAAATACATATAATTAAGAAAATAGGAAAAAAATATTATGAAAGATAAATTAGATTTTTATATCAATGGTGAGTGGGTGAGTTCATCCTCAGCTGAAACAATCGAAGTTGTTAACCCGGCTAATGAAGAGGTTATAGGCTCAATTGGCGCAGGCACCAAAGAAGATATAAATACTGCTGTATCTGCAGCAAAAGAAGCCTTCAAAACATTCAGCAAAACAACTGCAAAAGAAAGAGCTAAATACATCCAATCCATTATCGAAATATACGAAAGAAGGATGGAAGAAATAGCATCAACTATTACTGAAGAAATGGGTTCTCCTTTATGGTTATCTCAAGTTGCTCAAGCAACTACTGGGATGAGTCATTTTAAAAGTACGCTCAAAGAGCTTGAGAGTTATGAGTTTGAAAAAAATTCAAATAATTATATCGAAAGAAAAGAAGCCATAGGGGTTGTTGGAATGATTACTCCTTGGAACTGGCCCATGAATCAAATGTGCACCAAAGTTGCCTCAGCAATTGCAGCAGGTTGTACTATGGTTTTAAAACCAAGTGAAATATCGCCTTATTGTGGCATTTTATTAGCTGAAATTATTCATGAAGCCGGATTGCCAAAAGGCGTATTTAACTTAGTGAATGGTTATGGTCCTATTGTTGGAGCTGCTTTATCGGAGAGCCAAGATGTGGACATGATATCGATCACAGGCTCAACTAGAGCTGGTATAGCAGTAGCGCAAGCATCTGCCCCTTCAGTAAAAAGAGTCTCGCAGGAGCTTGGTGGCAAATCTGCTAATATCGTTTTAGATGATGCAAATATTGAAAAAGCAGTCGCCTCAGGGGTAGCTCAATGTTTTTTAAATACAGGTCAAACCTGCACCGCACCGACCAGGATGTTGGTTTCTGCAGCAAATTATGACAAAGCAATTGAGATTGCTAAATCTGTTGCTGAAAAAACCTCTGCCGGAGATCCGCTAGATGAAAACTCAAGAATGGGCCCAATATCAAACAAAGCTCAATATGAAAAAGTTGTACGAATGATACAAATTGGTATTGATGAGGGTGCTACCCTTGTAGCAGGTGGGACAGAGCTTCCGGAGGGTTTGGATAAAGGTTTCTATGTAAAGCCAACAGTATTTGCTAATGTCACTAACGATATGACTATTGCAAGAGAAGAGGTTTTTGGACCTGTTTTATGCATACTTAAATATGAAACTGAAGAGGAGGCTATAGAAATTGCCAATGATACCGATTACGGCTTAGCTGGATATGTTCAAGGTGAAATCTCTCATGCACAAGAAGTTGCAAGACATATTAGAGCAGGGCAAATTACTATCAATGGTGGTAATAGAGAAAATGCTGCTCCATTTGGTGGTTATAAGGCTTCTGGCAATGGAAGAGAGCATGGGCTTCATGGGCTAGAAGATTATCTTGAAACAAAGGCTTTAATCAGCCCTTTAGGCTAGTCTAATAAGTCAGGCTCTTTCTTAACAATCATATCAAAGGCAGGCTGAAAGCTTGCCCAAGCAGCTATATCGTTAGAAATATACTCTCTAGTTTTAACTGCAGTTTCATGAGGAATAATTATTGGATTTCCTGCGGCCTCAGCCATAAGTTGAGCTTGGCAGCATCTTTCCATAGACGTATAAAACCATAAAGCTATATCAACTGATGGGCCTGTAGTAAGTATCCCATGGTTTTGAAGAATAATTACTCTCTTATCCCCAAGGGCCTCAGCTATTAGATCACCTTCTTCTACTTCTTCAACCACACCAGAGAAGTCACTATAAAGCGCCTGTTGCTCATAAAATGCACAGGCATCTTGAGATATAGGGTCTAAAAGTTTGCCTAAGGTTGAGAAAGTTCTGCCTTGAATAGAATGTGAGTGCGCTGCAGCATTAATATCTGGCCTTGCTTTATGAAGTCTTGAATGAATTGCAAACGCAGCAACATTGACATCTCTATCGCCTTGAACAACATTACCATCATGGTTTACAAGAATTAAATCAGATACCGAAATCTGTGAAAAGTGAACGCCTAATGGATTTACCCAAAAGTGATCAGGAAACTCAGGATCTCTCAAAGTTATATGTCCTGCTACACCTTCATTAAAACCACAATGAGCAAAGAATCTAAATCCTGCAGCTAATTTTTCTAA
>JAQWXQ010000126.1 GCA_029254395.1 SAR86 cluster bacterium
ACGGAACCCACAAGTGCTGCCATTAAATAGAACTCAATAGCTGTTGAGAGCTGTGTCGTGAATAAAATAATAAAGATATATAAAATAATTGAGAAAGATATAACAAATATATCACCACTTCTCTCTCCAATATGCGACCACATAATTGTTGCAGGAAAGGCAACAAACTGGACAATAATTAAACCAATAATAATTGCGCTATTTTCTAGACCAAGGTTCTTAGCAAATGTAGATGCTAAATATACAACTGTATGCACACCATCAATATATAAAAAAAATGCTACTAAAAAAATAAATGCTTTTTTGTGTTTTGAAATTTCCTTTAAAGTTATCAATACGTTTTTTATAGAGCTTATAAATGTGTTGGTATTCAACTTTTCTTTAACGGCACCAATATCTTTAAATGTAATTAAAAGAGGTATAGAGAAAGTGAGCCACCAGACAGAAACTGTTAAAAATGACCATCTTATAGCGTCTGCCTGAGAATCAAGACCAAAGGATTCTGGATAAAGAGTCATTAATGCATTGATTAAGAATAAAGTTCCGCCACCCAAATAACCCCATGCATAACCATACCCAGATATTTTTGAGAATAAGTCAGGGGACGCTATTAAAACAAGAATTTTGTCGTAAAGAACCAATGATGCAGAAAAGAAATAATTAGCAAGCGCATAAAATACCAATGCATACATCCACGAACCTGATTTTATAAAAAATAGCATGGTGACACATATGACACCAAGTAATATAAAATTTCGAAAAATAGATTTGGTGCTATTTGAAATGTCGGAATAAGAACCTATTAGTGGAGCGGTAAATAGTAAAATTATATTTGAAACAGCTAGTGCAAAAGATTGATAAGAGGCTGCTTCAATTTTATCGAGGTTTGCAGCCCAAAAATCAAAGTAAAAAATCGGAAAGAATGCTGCTACAACAGTAGTTACAAAAGAAGAGTTTCCAACATCATAAGCAATCCATGACTTAACTTGGTTTGAAAATTTTTTTTTAGTGTTGTCTTTCAATTTATTTTGCTGAGGATTTTATATTCATTCTATATGAAAAAAATATCTTGTAAAAAATTAAAACATTTTATATATTTCATTAACTAATTTACGGGAGTGATTATGCAAGACAGCGAGACAATTAAACAAGGTGCAGTATTCATATTAGGGATTGGCTTTACTATTTTCTTATTGGGCTTGGCTGCTGCAGTATTTTATAGCTAGCCAGGAGGCCAGGAAAAAACTCTTCCAGACAGCAGGTGCACATGCAAGTGAAATACGCTTTGTCCTGCCTTAGCTCCATTATTCACAACCAGCCTAAAAGTATCATCCAAGCCTAGTTGTAATGCCATTTTCTTTGCAGTAAGCATAAGATGACCAAGCACCAAAGCATCACTATCATCTGACTTTGAGATCATTTTAATAGCTTTTTTTGGAATTATAAGTAAATGCGTAGGTGCCTGAGGTGCTATATCATTTATTACAATACATTTATCATCCTCATAGATGATATCCGCTGGAATTTCCCTGCTAATAATTTTTTCAAAAAGTGTTGGCTCCATTTTTCAATACTAAACAAAGCCTCTTAAGGCTCTGAATCCAATATAAAAAATTACTGCGGTCATTATTATCGCCAAAAGTATTATTAATAAGTCTCTAAGTGTCTGTAGCAATCTGCCTTCTTGTTTCATCTTCACTAACCTTAATAGTAAAAATATTATTGCTATTGAACTGACTAAAAGAATAAATAAACTAATCATAAATACCTCAATTAAAGATTGAACCAACGCCCGTTACTAAGACACCAAGGGCTAAGCCCCACAAAATACACGCTGTAATATCAGCCAAATAAAACTTTAAGGTCTTGAGACCTGAAACACCTAGAAGAAATGGAACAAGAGGCCTTATTGCAGGAACAAACCTTCCAATTATTACAGCGTAAGGGCCTCTGCTATCGAGAAATGCTTGTGATTTAGATATAAGTTTTTTTCTTTTTTGAAAGAACTTAGAGTTAATTAAATTTGGACCGAGAGTTTTACCAAAGAAGAACCCTGACATGTCGCCTAGATGAGCACCAATTATTGCCATCGGTACCATAATTGATAAGGAAAGAGCATCAGCATTATATATAAATATGCATATAGAAAATAAGACAGCACTTGAAACAATAGCTCCAGAAATAACAAAGGATTCAAGGAATGCGAAGAAAAGAACAATCAACCAAGCATACTCAACATTGGCTGATAAAAATAATTCTAACTTCTCTATATTCATAATTATTGATTTTACGTTGTTTTAGTAACTAATTAAAACTATTATTTAATTGCACAAATTATCTTAAAACAATGATAAAAGAATTTAACATCAATATCCCAGAAGATGAAATCAAAGCTCTAAAACAAAAGATATCTCTAACAAGATGGCCTGATGAGCTTGATAACGAAAACTGGACTGATGGAACAAACATGAAATTTTTAAAGAATCTTTGTTCATACTGGGTTGATGGCTTTGACTGGAAGAAGCAAGAGGATATTTTAAACAAAATTGGAAGTTATAAATTTTATTATGGAGATGATTACATTCACTTTCTCCATTCTAAATCTAACAACCCTAACGCAAAAAATATAATTTTTACCCATGGTTGGCCAGGAAGTATTCATGAGTTTATAAAAGTCATAGAGTGTCTGAATAAACAGACAGAGCAAGATTTCAATATCGTATGTCCTTCTTTGCCGGGATTTGGTTTTTCATCCAAGCCAAAAAAAAGAGGTACTAATTCAGAAGCAATTGCGAGAATTCAAAATAAACTAATGTTAGAACTTGGTTATACCAAATATATTGCTCAAGGTGGAGACTGGGGAGCTACTGTTAGTAAGTGGATGGCAGACCTTTTTCCTGAAAATTGCATTGGATTGCACTTAAACCTCGTAATAGCCTTTCCACCAGAAAAAAATACAATGAATGGAGTTACTGATCATGAGAAAAAGTTATTGAACAATTATGAAAAGTATAAATCAAGTGGCTATGGTTATTACGAGATTCAAAGAACGAAACCCCAAACAATAGGCTATCTTTTAAATGACTCGCCTGTTGGTCTTGCTGCTTGGATAAGTGAGAAGTTTTATGGATGGTTTGAAGAAACTGAAAATCAAATAGTTATTAGCAATGACGAGCTTTTATCTATTATTTCTCTTTATTGGTTTACGGAGTCAGGTCCCTCCTCTGCGAGGCTATATAAAGAAAATAATGGCCTGGGATTTTCATTCAACCCTGTTTCTCAACCAACCGCAGGAGCTATATTTAAGAATGACATAATGATTCCTCCAAAGATATGGGCTGAAAAAATATACAATCTAGTTCAGTGGAATGAATATGATGGCGGTCATTTTGCAGCAATGGAAAAACCAAAAGAGCTTGCAAATGATATTGTTAACTTTGTAAACATATTAGGAAAATAGTATATGCACACACCTAAAATAAATTCTATTAGAGGCTTTAATTTTTTATTTGCAAGCTCTTTATTAACAATGTTTATTATTACAATCAATGCAAATTCGGGAACGGTATTTTCAGTTACTGAGACACCACAAGTTCCTAAAAATGGAGATGCTGATGATCCTGCTATATGGATTAATGAAAGCAACCCTGGTAACTCACTTGTTTTTGGAACTGATAAATATAATGGTATTTATACCTACAACCTTAGAGGTGAAGTGATACATTTTTCAAACTCTGGAAATATTAATAATATTGATATCAGAAAAACTCAAAACAAATCAGAAGAACAAATTACATTATTGTTTGGATCAAACAGATCAGACAATAGTTTAAGTTTATGGATTATGAAAGATTCAAAAATAAATTTAGATCTTGATGCAAGCTTATTTAAACTTTCAGAAAAACCTTCTCTAAAGGCCAATGCAAATATGATTGTATATGGAGTATGTGCAGGAAAACATCCTCACTTTGGAGATATTGCTTTTATAACTGAGGACAAAGGTTCCAAGGTTCAATTATGGTCGTATGATGGTAAAGGTTTAGTAATGTTAAAAGAATTCTCAAACTCAAATGCTACCCAATCTGAGGGGTGTGTTTATGATGATGAAAATCAAACTTTATTTATATCAGAAGAGCAAGATAGAGGAATTTTAAGAGCATATTCACTTAATAAAAACCTAGATTTTTCAAATCCAATAGTTATTGATAATAGGCTTGGCAATATAGTTGGAGACCCAGAGGGTATAGCAATATTTAAAACCTCGGATATAGATGGTTACATTGTTCTGTCATCACAAGGCGATAGTAAGTTTAATGTTTATAACAGGAAATCTCCCTATAGTTTCGTGACAAGTTTTGCAGTTGGTGGCAATGATTCCATTGATGCAGTAACAGATACAGATGGAATTGATATATCAACAGTCTCAATTAATTCTTATTTTCCAAGAGGGATAGTTGTTGTACAAGATGGTTTTAATGAAGGTGATCAAGTCGAAAATACACAAAATTTTAAATTTATATCTGCTAAAGAAGTTTTAAAGGCAATAAATTTAAAGTAAGATTTATATGTTATTAAACATATGTCCATAAATATATAAATGTCACCAATTGCAAA
>JAQWXQ010000135.1 GCA_029254395.1 SAR86 cluster bacterium
AAGGTGCTGCTGAACTGGAATTTGCTGTGAAGAAAGTTCATAGCTTAGATGCCTCCAAGGGTTCTCCAGATGGATACCTTCAGGCTATTAACAGAAGAGTTGAGGGAATAGTCCTTGAAGAGATTAAAAGATTCTATCCAGAAGATAATTTTCTTGGAGCCGAGACAGGTTCGGAGATTAACAACTCCAATATTACATGGGTATTAAAGGCAATAGACGGTGAAGAGAACTTCATGAATGGGTATCCGCATTTTTGTTTATCCCTATCATGCCTAATGGATGAAAAGCCAGTTACAGCTGTTGTTATTGATCCCATTAGAAGAGAAGAGTTTTCAGCCCAAAAAGGTGCTGGAGCAACTCTGGACAACGGAAAAATTAGAGTAAGCAAGCAGCAAGGCATTGTTGGTTCAATGTTAAGTTTTGCAACCTCAAGCGTGAGCTCTCCTGGCTACGGCTATGAATTTAGCAAAAGCTATAAAGAGCTTTTCAATCAAGACCTCGAGATGAGAAACTCAGGATCAGTTGCATTGGACCTTTGCTATTTGGCTACAGGAAGGCTAGATGGTTACTGGGCCCACGGTGTTGAACTTTGGGATGTAGCAGCCGGCTTATTGATTGCAAGAGAGTCTGGAGCGCTAATAAGTGATTTTAATGGTGACCCAAAATACCTAGATGGCGATCATTTTATTTGTGCTACTCCGAAGTGCTACAAAGCTATACTTAAATCAGTTAAGCCCTACTTCGAAAAATACTAAGGAAGCTCGTCGAAATCTGCGCCTTCAGGCTCAGGTACTGCTAAATCCTCTTGAGTTATTGATAGCGACATAAGCATGTTCGCAACAACATAAATTGAAGAATAAGTACCAACCATAACACCAAGTATTAAAGCCAGGCTGAATCCCTTAATGAGCTCGCCGCCAAAAATAAATAAAGCAAATAAAACAAGCAATGTAGTCAATGATGTGACTATGGTTCTTCCAAGCGTTTGATTTAAGGAAAGGTCTATAAGATCCTGCGGACCTAAAACCCTTTCAGATCTGAAGTTCTCTCTAATTCTGTCGGAGACAACGATGGTGTCGTTAAGCGAGTAACCTATTACAGCAAGAAGCGCGGCTAAAACTGTTAGATCAAAATCCCATGAAAATAATGAAAAGAAACCTAAGATAATCACAACGTCATGACCAAGAGCAGTTACAGCACCAAGAGCAAACTTGTATTGGAATCTAAATGCGACATACATAAGGATCATAAACAAAGCCACTAGCATACCAAGGCCGCCCTGGTCTCTTAGCTCAGAGCCGACTTGAGGCCCAACAAACTCAACCCTTTTAAGCTCACCTTTAAAACCATTATCTTCTAATAAATTAAAGATGCTTTCACCAATACTACTGTTACCATTTTGATCAGCTACCTTAATAAGGACATCCAGGTTTGATCCAAAGTTAACAACTTGAGAGTCATCGAAATCATTTTCTATAAGAATATTTCTTATTTCTTCAAGTTCAACCGCCTCTTCGTAAGTAACTTCTATTAAAGTGCCGCCACTAAAGTCCAAGCCTAAGCTCAGGCCCTTAAAAGAAAGGGAAAGAACTGATAATGAAAATAATACAATAGATGCAATCGCAGCTACCTTTCTGTACTTCATAAATGGAATATTGTTTTTCATTATATTTTTAATTCCTTAATGTTCTTATTACCATAGATCAAATTAACCATAGCCCTTGTGCACATGATCGCAGTAAACATTGAGGTCACGATACCTATCGATAAGGTGATTGCAAATCCTTTAACAGGACCTGTACCAATAACATATAAAATTAGCGCTGCTATAAGAGTTGTAACATTAGCATCAAAGATAGTTACAAAGGCTCTTGAAAATCCGTCATGAATAGCTGATTGAGGATCTTTTTCTTTGAGCTCCTCTCGTATTCTTGAAAATATAAGAACATTAGCATCAACAGCCATACCCACAGTTAGAACGATACCTGCTATTCCAGGTAGCGTTAAACTAGCTCCAAGCAAGGACATGATTCCTGTAATTAGTACTAGATTTATTACCAGAGACACATTGGCAGCTAGACCGAAGACTTTGTAGTAAAGAGCCATAAATAAGATAACAAGAGAGAAGCCAATTAGAATAGATGTCATTCCAAGCTCTATATTTTCTTTACCAAGGCTTGGCCCTACAGTTCTTTCCTCAACAAACTTCATTGGTGCTGCAAGGGCTCCTGCTCTGAGAAGCAACGCCAATTCACTTGCCTCTTGTGGAGAGCCAACCCCAGTTATTCTGAAACCTGTTCCAAGAACAGCCTGAATGGTTGCTAGGCTGATAATATTTTTTTCTATGTATGAAGTTTGCTCAATCACTTTATTACCAAGCTCATCAACAACCAACTCCGATTTAGATTTTTGCTCAACAAATAAAACACCTAGGCCTCTACCTATATTTCCAGATGTCGCTTTTTGCATAGCTCTTCCGCCCTGCATGTCCAGAGTAATATTTACTTGCGAGAACCCGCTCTCGTCAAAGCCTGTGCTTGCATTGGTAACTCTGTCACCACTAACAACAACTGCTCTTTCAAGGAATGCAGTTCTATAGTCGTTGTCTTTAAAGTTAAATTCTTCTTTTCTAAGAGGAGATGTTCTTGAGTTTGCTTCAAGTCTGAACTCTAAATTAGCAGTTTTACCAATAATTTTTTTAGCCGCTGTTGGGTCCTGCACACCAGGTAGCTGGACTACAATCCTGTTTGCTCCTTGCCTTTGTACAACAGGCTCTGAGACGCCAAGCTCATTAACTCTGTTTCTGAGTGTTGTTAGGTTTTGTCCAACTGCGTAGTCACGAATCTCTTTAATGGCAACATCGGAGAACTTCAGCAGCAATGTCTTCCTGCTTGGTCTTTCTGTAATAATGTACTGAATGCCGCCGTTGATACCAATGCTATCATTTCTATAGGCTCTTAGTGCCTCGTTGTAACTCTCTGTATCTCTAAATTCAAATGAAAGAGCAAGATCCTTAACTGATGAGTTTGCGACCTTAAGCTTATCTTCTCTGAAGCTTTTTCTGTAGTTATCTAAAAGAACCTCAAGTCTGGCTTGTAGTGCCGAATCAATATCAACCTCTAATAAAAAATGAACTCCTCCAGAAAGATCTAAACCAAGTTTTACAGGCTTACCACCGATATCCTTTAGCCAAGCCGGTGTGGTTGGTTCCAAGTTAAGGGCAATTATGGCTTGATCCAGTAACTTGTTTTGAAGCGCTGTTTTTGATTCAAGTTGCTGATCTAGGGTTTTAAATTTTATAACAATCTTGTTATCTCTTAAGAATATTTCTTCATACCCCGAGGTTTCATTCTCGAGTATTGATTCAGCCTTGTCTAATAAAAATTGGTCAGCTGACTTGCCTGAGTCAGTGTATGCAATTTGAATTGCTGGCTGTGTAGGATAAAGATTTGGAAGTGCATAAAGGCAGCCCACTAGAAGCACTAGTGTTATTGTAATAATTCTAAAGGCTGAGTTTTTATTCACTATCTTTGGTTACTTAATTGAGTCTACTGTTCCTTTAGGAAGAACGCTTGAGACTGCAGATTTTTGAAATTTTAGTACAAGGTTTTCTCCAACTTCAAGAGTGATGTAAGCCCCTTTGATCTCTTTAACTTTTCCGATCAATCCACTGGCTGTAATAATTTCATCGCCCTTCTCTAAAGCAGAAACCATATCTAAAAGCTCTTTTTGTCGCTTGTTCTGAGGTCTTATCATCAGAAAGTAGATAAATATAAAGAAGCCAATGAACATGATAATAGGGCCATAGGCTGAAGGTGGCTGCTGAGATTGAGCTAAAGCGATATTAGGCATCAAACTAAAAGCGAGTAAGTATTTTGTATAATTCATATTAGTTCCTAAAGTGGCCCATCGGGCATTTCTAAATTTCGCATATTATAGAAGTCTTTTACAAATTTCGCGAATACATTGTTCTCCAATGACTCCCTTATACCTCTCATTAGTGATTGGTAGTAATAAATATTATGGTAGCTCGATAATATGCTTCCAAGCATCTCGTTGGTCCTATCTAAATGATTGAGGTAGGCTCGGCTATAATTCTTGCAGACCTTGCAGTCACAATTCTCATCCACAGGGCCATCATCCATCTTATATGGTGCATTTCTTATATTCACCACACCTGTAGAGGTTATGAGCTGGCCATTTCTAGCATTTCTTGTTGGAAGAACACAATCGAACATGTCTATTCCATACCTTACTGCCTCAACTATATCCTCTGGTTTTCCAACCCCCATCAAATAATGAGGCTTGTCTGAGGGAAGTTTGTCTGACATAAAATCAAGGATTCTTGTTTTCTCTTCTTTGGACTCACCAACGCTTAGCCCACCCAAAGCAATTCCATCAAAGCCAATGTCAATAATTTTGTTAAGAGACTCCTCTCTTAAATCCTCATGCATGCCGCCTTGAACAATTCCAAAAAGTGCAGATGAGGATTTGTG
>JAQWXQ010000024.1 GCA_029254395.1 SAR86 cluster bacterium
TTAGACGGGTTAAATGATTCATCGTTATTGTCATTATATTTAGATTTCCAATTTTCACCCCTTGCGCCAATGGAAAGTTTTAAAGAATCAGTCAGTAAGAAATCAATACTCCCATACAAAGCTATATTCTTTGAAGAATACTCGCTTGAAAAGAAGTCATTACTTAAATATGGACCGAATGGATCAGACGGATCGCCGTAAGCCCCATCATCATATCTGTTATTACCTTCTTTAAGTTTTAAAGCATTAACGCCCAAAACCCAATCAATTGGCTTGTTCAAAAAGTAATTTAATTCATTGGATACTAGTCTGATTTCCTGGCCATAGGATCGTCTTGCTCTAAAAGTTTCAGAAAAATAATCATAGGTATACGGTGCATGAGATTGCTCATTGCCCCAATCAGCATCGTAGCTAAAAACCACATCAGTATCTGTATAGCTAGAGAAGCTTTGAAGTTCAAAAGTTTTAAATTCTAAATAGTATTTAACTCCATAGGTCTTTGTTCTTTGCGAGTCCATTCCAGGCCTATCAGATAATGTGTTCAAACTTCCATCTATAGTCCAAATATCAGCTGGGTCATCTAAATCAATATCAGATATGAGAAATTTAAGTTTTGAATTTTTAGATAGATCCCAGTCAACTTTAAGTCTTAACGAAATTTCATCTTTTCTGGACGTATCAGATTTATTTAGAAAAATATTTTTTCTAAATCCATCAGAGTAGTCTTTTCTTATAGCCAATCTATATTTAACATCTTTGTTATCTGATAGCGGCCCGCCAAAAGCAACACCTGAGCTTCTTGTTCCATAATTACCCACCATGATTTCAGATGTGCCCTCAAACTCTTCAGTAGGATCTTTGGTTTTTATATATATAAGTCCGGCTAGTGCATTTGCTCCTATTCTTGAGCCCTGTGGTCCTCTATAAACTTCAATTTGATCTACATCAAAAGTCGTAGCAATGCCTCCCTGACCAGAATAGTCTATGTCATCAATCAAAAATCCTACAGATGTGTTGGGAGTTCCTTGGTATCCAGATCTTTCACCAATGCCCCTGATTTGAAAATATCTTGCTCTAGAGTCACTTGCTGAAAAGTTTAGATTTGGTATTAGGTAAGAAAGGTTCTCAAAATGTTTAATTGGTTCATTTTTTAAAAGCTCTTTGCTCAATATAATCACACTTGAATCTTCTTCAAGAATTTTTATCTCTCGCCAATTTGCTTCTATGATAATTTCATCAATTTCTTCTGCAGCAGAAGATTGTGGAAATAATAAAAATATGAATAAAAAAAAGAAAGGCTTCTTATAGTATGTGTGTTCCATGTAATTCCTCCGCCATTATTGTATGGATCAGGTTCAAAGGGTTTCTAATGATCTCAGGTTTTTCAACCACCCCTTTACAGTTAACGTATATTAAAAATAAATTTGATTAAAATCAATAGGCTTTGTAACATACCCCCTATGGGTATATTGAAAATATTATTTTTTATATTGGTTTTAGCTGTAAATATTGAAGCTAGGCCTATTTCTTATTCTGGTGGGTCTACAATAATGATTAAATCAGATAGCCTATCAAATTCTACCTACTTTCATTATTCCCCTTCTTTTAAATATTCTATTGGTATTGAAAATACTAATAACAAGATTTTTAAAGACAATAAAAACTATATTCGCTTTACTTATCTTTTGAATAGAAAGAATGCGCTTAACTCTCAAAGAAACCTTTATTTTCAATCAGGAATAGATGTGGGTAATAAAAATAATCATTTTTATGGAGCTCATGGAGACTGGGAGACGCGAAGATGGTTTGCTGGTTTTGGATATAAGAATATTCAAAGTAAAACCAATAATGACTATGAAAATAAATATATTCAGTTTGGAGTTGCTCCTTATATTGGCGACTATGGTGATTTCCATACATGGCTTATGGTTAAAACAAGAAAGAGCTCACTTACAAAAAATACCTCAACCTACCCTATTCTTAAATTTTTTAGTGGGGATGCTCTGGTTGAGGTTGGATATGATAATCGGACTAACTGGGATCTGCATTTAATGTATAGATTCTAAAAAAGGAGAGAAAAATGAAAAAAGTATTACTTATATTATTTATAACAAGCCCGCTAACTTGGGCCGAAGAAGGAAATGCGGATATGCATCACCATTCTCATGATGGTCACCTTCATGACACGATGGTGAATGGAAAGAACCTTGAAGTTGACGTTGAAAGGTTTGATAAGTTTATGGAAGGCATTGTTGATATGAATATAGCCATAGTTAGCGTTCAAGGAATGGTTTGTGATTTCTGTGCTAGAGGAATTGAAAAAGCATTTCTAAAAGATTCGAGTGTAAGTAAAGTTGATGTTGATCTTGATAGTGGCAAAGTGATAATTGCTTATATGAAATCAAAAGAAATAGACCCAGATGGAATAAAAAAGAAGATACTCATGAATGGTCAAAACATGACTGATCTTCAAATTATTAAAATATAATAACTATGAATGATAGATCTTCAAATTTTTTGTCATTATTTGCATCATCTTCAACCTTAATATGTTGCGCCTTACCAGCAATATTTGTTGCCCTGGGTGCTGGGGCTAGCTTTGCAAGCCTTCTTTCAGTATTTCCTTTCTTAATTACTCTTTCAAGTTTTAAGGTTCAGATAACGTTATTTGCTCTTTTTTGGTTAGTGGTGGCAGGGTTTATAAATTATCGAACTTATTACATGCCCTGCCCAGCAGATCCAGAGCTTGGAAGGCTTTGTGCTCTTAATCGAAAAAGATCTAGATATCTTTATTATGTATCTGTTTTTATTTTCTTATTTGCTACAATTTTCACTTATATCATTCCTATGTTTTTATAAATTATGAAAAATCCATGCCATAAAGATAAGTTAACTAGCTTGAGAAGGATTGAGGGTCAGGTTAGAGGTGTCCAAAATATGATAGAAGAAGGCAAATACTGTGTAGATATTTTGAACCAAATAAAAGCTCTTAAAAACTCAATCATCACTGTAGAGGGAAAAATACTTGAAACGCATTTAAGAGAATGTATTAAAGGCTCTCTTGATGGAAGTGAAAATTTTGATCTAAAAATAGATGAGATTATAAAAACTATGAAAAGATGAAGCTTTTAGTCCGAAAGATTCATAAATATTTAAGTTTTTTTATCTCAATTCAGCTTCTGCTATGGACTATATCTGGAATTTACTTTGCTTTTAATAAGATCGAGCTAGTGAGGGGTGAGCAATATAAAAAAGTAGTTGAGCAGCCTATAAGCTTGAGTAGTATTAATTTTAATATTCCTAACTCTCAGAGTATTTCTATTGTAAGAAGACTAGATAAGGAAATTGTTATTGTGAGCACAAAAAGCTCAAGAAAATACCTAGATAAAAATGGATATCCATTAGATAAGCTCTCCGAGTTAGAGGCCATAAAATCAGTTGAGTCAAAGACAACTCTTTTGCCATTTCAGGCAATTGAAATTACAAGTGAGAAAAGTGGGTCTGAGTTCAGAGGCAGGTCTTTACCTATTTATAAAGTAAAAAGTAAAAATGCTAAAAACGATGACATTAATGTTTATATAAATATTTATTCAGGTGAGGTTGTTGCTATAAGGTCACCACAATGGAGAATATGGGATCTAATGTGGGGATTCCATATTATGGATTGGAAGGAAAGAGATAATATAAACAATCTTCTTCTAAAAATATTCTCCATTCTTGCTTTGATTAGCTCTGTAACCGGGCTGATTTTATTTTTTAAATTAGATTTTAAGTAAGTACAATAGCTAGCAATTATCAATCAATAAATACATATCTATGGAAAAAAGAACAGAACAACTTCTGAAGGATCCTATCTTTCCATTATTGATAAGAATGTCTGCCCCAAATACTGTAGCGTTTCTGATCAATGCATTTGTAGTGCTAGCCGAATTCTGGTTTATTGGCCAGCTCGGACTGGTTCCATTAGCGGCAATAACATTAGCATTTCCTGCAATCATGCTGACACAGCAAATGGCTTTTGGAGCTCTTGGTGGTGCTGTATCTTCTTCTATATCTAGGAGCTTAGGAGCTAATAATATAAATAGAGCTGAAAAACTTCTATGGCACTCGTTATATATTTCATCTTTTGGTGCGCTAGCCTTCTTCTTGGTCTTCATTTTTTTTGGTAAATGGCTCCTTGTTACTCTTGGCGGCTCTGGAGCTCTGTTAGAAGAGTCTTTAAAATATTGTTTAGTATATTTATCAGGTGGCTTAGTTGTGTGGTTCTCAGGCAGTCTTACAGCAGCCTTGCGAGGCATGGGAGACATGCAGTTCCCTGCAAAGCTTACTGTGATTTGTGCTGGTATTCAGATATTCCTATCATCTGGCTTTATTCTTGGTTGGTTTGGTTTTCCAAAACTAGGCTTGGTGGGCTCTGCATGGTCTATGATCATAACCTCATCGTTTATGGCTGTAGCCTGTGTCATAAAACTTCTTAGCACTAAAAGTCCTGTAAAGTTAAAAATTCAAAAAATTACTTTTGAAAAAAATCTATTTAAAGATATTTTTTCTGTTGCATTACCAGCATCACTTTCACCAATTTTTACAGTTGGAACCGTACTTGTGCTTACAGGTCTAATTGGACAGTTTGGTACATCTGCAATTGCAGGATACGGAATTGGTTCAAGGGTGGAGTTTTTACTTATACCTATTGTCTTCAGTATTGGAACTGCAATGACGACTATGGTCGGGACTAATATTGGCGCTGATAACATAGATAGAGCCGAAAGAATTGGTGTGGTTGGAGCCTCATCAGCAGGCCTACTTTCCGGTGTCATAGGTCTAATATTAGCCTTGACTCCAGACATTTGGATTAGTATTTTTACTGAAGATCAAGAAACTCTT
>JAQWXQ010000140.1 GCA_029254395.1 SAR86 cluster bacterium
CCTTTAGAAATAACATTCAAAACATCCTCAGAATTTAGCCCTGATTTCTCAGAAAAATTTACGGCCTCAGACAGGCTTTGAAGAAGCCCTGCTATAGCAATTTGATTAACCATTTTAGTTAACTGTCCTGAACCGCTTTCTCCCATATATTTTGAATATTTTGAATAAGCAGCTAAGACATCAAGGCTTTTTTCATAAGCTTCTTTTTCCCCTCCAACCATAATTGTTAAGTTGCCTTCTTCTGCTCCCAATTGACCGCCTGAAACAGGGGCATCAAGATAATAACAATTTTTATTTTTTAACTTTGCACTTAATTCTTTGGCTAATTTTGCTGAAGTTGTTGTGTGGTCTATTACTATGGTTCCTGGCTTTAAGGATGGATATGCCCCATCTTCGCTAAACAGTATTTCTCTAACATCATCGTCATTTCCAACACACATGATTAAAAAATTAACTGACTTAGCCAAGTCTTGAGGTGATCTTTTTACTTCGCCTTTATTTGAATCTGCCCACTTCTTTGATACATCTTGGGTTCTGTTATAAACAAAAGTATTGAAGCCTTTTTTGGAAAGATGTGAGCTCATGGGGGACCCCATAACGCCCAGCCCTATGAAACCAACTCTAGTCATCAAATGTCTTAAACAATATGATCAGACCTATCCTTTTTTGCAGTTCTTTTGACGCCGGACTTAGATGTATATTCTTTGGTAATACCTTTTGCTCCCTCTCTACCTTTTCTTGAATTGTTAAGAAGGGTGACAATAGCTATGCCTGATGCTGCTCCAATAGATAAAAAAATTATTGCTTCTAACATAAAAATGCCATTAAATTATTTTGCTTTTTGAGACAGCTCTTCAACAGCTGAATCAAATTCCACTTTAATTCTTCCTACCAACTCGCCTACAGATGGCGAATCTTCAATTAAGCCTATGCCTTGGCCAGAGCCCCATATGTCTTTCCAAGCCTTGGACTTAGTATTTCCACCAGACCCAAAATTCATAGATGACTTATCCGCATCTGGAAGATTGTCAGGATCCATCCCAGCATTTTTTATAGACGGTTTTAAATAATTACCACTCACACCTGTAAATAAAGAAGAATAAACGATGTCATCTGCTGCACTCTCTTCTAACATTTTTTTATATTCAGGGTCAGCATTTGCTTCTTTGGTTGCTATAAACCTTGTGCCCATATAAGCAAAGTCAGCCCCCAAGGCTAGCGATGCGGCAACCGAGTAACCATCCCCAATTGAGCCAGAAAGAATAATAGTTCCATCAAACCACTGCTTTACCTCTCTTAATAATGCAAATGGAGATAAGGCCCCGGCATGGCCGCCCGCTCCAGCACAAACTAGTATTAATCCATCAACCCCCTGTTCTGCAGCTTTTTTTGCATGTCTAACATTTATAACATCGTGATATACAAGGCCACCATAGCTGTGTGCAGCCTCTACAAGCTCTGCTGGAGGTCTAAGTGAAGTGATAATAATAGGCACTTCTTGTTTTACACAAGTGGCCATGTCTTCCATCAATCTATCATTGGAGCCATGGCAAATCTGATTAACAGCAAATGGCGCTACCTTGGCATCAGGATTTTGCTCTTGATATTCAGCAAGCTCTGTTTTAATCCTTATTATCCACTCCTCTAGCACATGTTGAGGTCTTGCATTTAATGCAGGGAAAGATCCTATAATTCCTGCTTTGCACTGTGCAATCACAAGCTCAGGGCCTGAAACCAAGAATAAAGGTGAGCCTATAACAGGCATGGATAGATTATCTTTTATATGACTTGGAATTGGCAAAATAGTTCTCCTTATGAATTTTTTTGTTAATTGTATATTGTTTGGCTATTTATTTGGGTAATCTAGTACAAGATATACTAAAGATTTTAATCCCTCGTCTAGCGCCCCATCATCTACTACAAAATATGGAGAATGATTACCTGCAGCTTCCATAACTCCTGGAGCATTTACACCAAGCCAAAAATACATTCCAGGTATTTCTTGGGAAAAAAACGAGAAGTCCTCTGCTCCTGTTGATGGAGAATTGTTGATATAGAATTTATTGTTTGTTGCTTCTCGCAGTGTTGGAGAGAGCCTTTCTACCAAATCCTCATTATTGAATGTAACTGGATAAAAGCCGCCCACATCAAATTCCACATCAATTTCAGCACCGGTGCCTACTGCAACACCTGCGGCAATTTGTCTAATTTCATCATAGATTTGAGCTCGTAATTTAGGATCAAAAGTTCTAATAGTTCCCATTATCTCTGAGTCCTCTGGAATAATATTATTTCTTGTGCCTGCTTTTACAATTCCAACAGATACCACTGCTGGATTGTTAATAATATTTATTCTTCTGCTAACAATTGTATTTAATCCCTCAATTAGCTGGGAGGTAGCCATAATTGGATCAATTGAGTCCCAAGGTCTGGAACCATGTGCTTGAACGCCTTTAATTTTAATTCTGTAAGCTGAGGCCGCAGCCATTGCTGGTCCTGGAGTGAGCCCTACATAGCCATGAGGCCCATTTCCAACATGGAGACCAAAAATAACTTCAGGGTTATATCTTTCGAATATACCCTCTTCAAGCATCATTTTTGCTCCTCCATTTTCGCCCTCAGGTGGCCCTTCTTCAGCAGGTTGAAAGATAAGCATAATATTGCCTTTAATGTCTGCTTTGTTTTTAGCTAGAAATTCAGCAACACCCATCAAGATAGCAACATGCGCATCATGACCGCATGCATGCATAACGCCAACACTTTGACCAAGATACGTTGCTCTTTCTTTTGAAGCAAATGGCAATCCAGTTTTTTCCTCTACTGGAAGTGCGTCCATGTCAGCTCTAAGTGCAATTGTGGGGCCAGGAAGACCTCCCTCAATTAAACCAACAACACCTGTATAAGCAATTTTTGTTTCTACTTTAATGCCCAATGATCTTAAATGAGTGGCAACTTTTTTTGAAGTTTTGTACTCCCTGTTACTTAATTCAGGATTTTGGTGCAGGTTGTGCCTCCATGCAATAACCTTGTTCATAAGAGGATCGAGCTGCTCATCAAGATCTTGCTTCAGATCAGCGGTCGCAAATGATGATATAAGAAGAACAAAGAAAACAGATAATTTTTTCATTTTATGATTATAATCACCCCTTTTTTAACATACAAATTTCATGGACATTAATAAAATAAGAAATATCGCAATTATTGCCCATGTGGACCATGGCAAAACAACTCTTGTAGATAAGCTGTTACAACAATCTGGAACACTTGATAGAAAAAATATGGATTCAGAAAGAATTATGGATTCAAA
>JAQWXQ010000026.1 GCA_029254395.1 SAR86 cluster bacterium
CTAGGTAATGACTGGACTCCAGTAAGAGCTATGAATTCATACATCAAAGGAACAAATGGAAAAAGCCAAGGCGTCGTTCCCTTTTTAAAAGTTGCAAATGACACAGCAGTTGCCGTAAACCAAGGCGGAAAAAGAAAAGGAGCCATGTGTGCATACTTAGAAACGTGGCATCTAGATATAGAAGAATTTTTAGATCTTAGAAAGAATACGGGTGATGACAGAAGAAGAACACATGATATGAACACAGCAAACTGGGTTCCTGACTTATTTATGAAAAGAGTAGAAGAAGGAGCAAACTGGACACTATTCTCACCAGGAGAGACCCCGGAATTACATGACCTCACAGGTAAAGCATTTGAAGAAAAATATGCTGAGTATGAAGCAAAAGCTGCTTCTGGTGAAATGGACCAAGCCAAGTCTATACCTGCAAAAGAGCTATGGAGAAAAATGCTTACAATGTTATTTGAAACAGGGCACCCTTGGATAACGTTCAAAGATGCATGCAATCTTAGATCGCCCCAACAACATGCAGGTGTAATCCACTCCTCTAACCTTTGCACAGAAATTACACTAAACACTTCTGCCGATGAGATTGCTGTTTGCAACCTTGGTTCTGTTAATTTATCAAGACATATGAAAGATGGAAAGCTTAACGAAGAAAAGGTAAAGCAGACAGTAGCAACGGCCATAAGGATGCTTGATAACGTTATTGATATTAATTACTACTCAGTAGATACAGCAAAAAATTCAAATATGAAACATAGACCTATTGGTTTAGGGCTAATGGGCTTTCAAGATGCGCTATACAAACAAAATATACCATATTGTAGCAAAGAGGCTGTGGAATTTGCTGACAGTAGTATGGAGCTTATTAGCTATCACGCAATTCATGCGTCAACAGAACTTGCAAAAGAACGTGGAGCATATCAAACCTTTGAAGGCTCTCTTTGGAGTCAAGGAATACTTCCTAAAGACTCCCTCAAGATTCTCATAGAGAATAGAGGAAGCCAATATATAAATGTTGATGAATCAGAAACTTTAGACTGGGCAACGCTAAGAGAAAAGGTGAAGAGTGACGGAATGAGAAACTCAAACGTAATGGCAATTGCCCCTACAGCTACGATCTCAAATATCACAGGAGTAACGCAGTCTATTGAGCCTACGTACCAAAATCTTTATGTAAAATCTAATCTTTCAGGTGAATTTACAATTGTTAACCCACATCTTGTTGACAAACTAAAGAGTCTTAATCTTTGGGACGATGTGATGATAAATGATCTTAAATACTTTGAAGGTAGCTTGTCACAAATCTCAAGAATACCAGATGATGTAAAAAAATTATTCTCTACAGCTTTTGAAGTTGAGCCTAAATATATAGTTGAGGCTGCAAGTAGAAGACAAAAATGGATTGATCAAGCTCAATCTCTAAATCTTTATATAAATAATGCGGACGGGAAAAAATTAGATATCACATATAGAATGGCATGGTACTCGGGATTAAAAACGACTTACTACCTAAGATCACTTGCCGCTACAACAACAGAAAAATCAACAGTGAAACAAGGAAACTTGAATGCTGTCAGCGCTGAAGCAAAAGAAACACCGCAACAAGAACTTGGGGCTCCTGCTCCAGTTCCAACAGCATGCTCTCTGGATGATCCAGATTGTGATGCTTGTCAATAATAATAGGAGATTAGAATGTTAAATTGGGATGAATATAATACAGAAGAAACAAACCAAGCTGCGCAGCAAGCACCTGCTGCACCAATGCAAGCTAAAGAAGAGAAAGAAGTTATAGTAAAACTTGATGATGCTCCCTCTTTTGAATCAACATCAACAGAAGGAAGCAGAGCGGAAAAAGCAAGAGCAACTCTTGATCAACTTAATATCGAAGATGGCATTAAGGAGCTCGACGAAATGAAAGGTGGAAGAGTTGAGGTTGATCAAAAAGCAATGATTAATTGCAAGGCGGATCTAAACCAACTAGTACCTTTTAAATATGACTGGGCATGGCAAAAATATCTTGATGGAAGCGCTAATCACTGGATGCCACAAGAAATAAATATGACGAATGACATTGCATTGTGGAAGTCAGAAGATGGTCTCACAGATGATGAGAGAACAATTGTAAAAAGAAATCTTGGCTTCTTTTCAACTGCTGACTCCTTAGTTGCTAATAATCTTGTACTTGCCATATATAGGCTAATTACCAATCCAGAGTGTAGGCAGTACATTTTAAGACAAAGCTTGGAAGAGGCAATACACACACATGCATATCAATACTGTATTGAGTCTTTAGGCATGGATGAAGGTGAGATATTTAACATGTACAGAGAGATACCATGTGTTGCTAAGAAGGCATCATGGGGCTTAAAGTATACAAAAGAAATTTCTGATCCCAACTTCCAAACTGGAACAGTTGAGACTGACAAGCAGCTTCTTCGAAACTTGATAGCTTTTTATTGTGTTCTTGAAGGAATCTTCTTTTATTGTGGTTTTACACAAATATTATCTATGGGAAGAAGAAATAAAATGACAGGAACCTCTGAACAATTTCAATATATTCTGAGAGATGAGTCAATGCATGTTAACTTTGGTATTGATGTGATAAATCAAATAAAAATTGAAAATCCACACCTTTGGGACGAGCAAATGAAAAGTGAAGCAGCTCAAATGATCCTAGAAGGAACAGAGCTAGAGATACAATACGCGAGAGATACAATGCCAAGAGGTGTCTTGGGTATGAACGCATCAATGATGGAAGAGTATTTAAAATTCATTGCCAATAGAAGACTTACGCAAATTGGTCTTGAGGAAGAGTTTAAAGGTATTACAAACCCTTTCCCATGGATGTCAGAAATAATGGATCTTAGAAAAGAAAAGAATTTCTTTGAAACTAGAGTAATCGAATATCAAACGGGTGGAGCCCTCAATTGGGAGTAACCAACCCACTAAATAAAAAGCCTCTTTTAAGAGGCTTTTTTCATGAGTGGATGTTTTTTGTTTCAATCGGTGCCTGTATACCACTAATAATAAAAAGCTCAAATTCAATAGAGCTCATAGCTACAATTATTTACTCAATCGGAATTTTTATGATGTTTGGTTTCAGCGCTCTTTATCATAGAGTGAACTGGAAACCAAAAGTTTTAGGTTTAATGAGAAGGCTTGATCATTCATCTATATTTATGATGATAGCTGGAACTTTTACACCAATATGCCTCCTGGTGCTGCCTATGGCAACAGGCAAGAATCTATTAATGATAATCTGGATCATTGCAGGCCTAGGAATTCTTCAGTCAATAATTTTTACCAATATGCCACGCCTATTAAGAGCAAGTTTTTATCTTGGTGCAGGGTATTTAGCAATTCCGTATATGTCGGTTATGGCTTCTTTTATGGGTTATACAAATTTTGCTCTTACGGTTGCTGGGGGGACAATATACTCAGTTGGAGCTATTAGTTATGGTTTTAAATTTCCAGACATAAGTCCAAAATATTTTGGGTTCCACGAATTTTTTCATTTACTCGTCTGTATAGCTGCTATCTTGCACTTCATAGTTATCTACTCAATAGTTGGCTCATAAGTTATGAAGTTATACTCTAGCGTTTTTGCACCGAGCCCTAGAAAAGTTCTTATCTTTCTAAAAGAAAAAAATATATTAGATGTAGAGGTAATTAATTTAGATCTTGCAAAATTAGAGCATAAAACAGCTGAATATAAAGCAATTGCTCCAAACTCTAAGATTCCTGCACTCATGCTTGATGATGGAACAATAATATTAGAAACTACTGCGATATGTAGATATCTAGAATGCCTATATCCGGAACCAAATATGTTTGGAGAGAGTCCTATTGAGATAGCATCTATAGAAATGTGGTATTCCAGGCTTTCATTTGAATTGATGATGCCACTAATGCATGGCTTCAGGCACACACACCCCCATATGAAGAAAATGGAAGACCAAAATGAAGCTTATGGGTTAGCGCAAAGAAAAATTGGTATCAAAGCTTTAGAGACATATGACGATATAATATCCACGCGACAGTTTATAGCTGGAGAGAAATTTACCTATGCTGACCTCCAAATGGTTACTTCGCTTCAATTCCTGGTTCGTTTAAATAAGATTTCCATAGAAGACTATGGAAATCTTAATGATTATGTAGGAGAAATATCTAGTCGACCAAGCTTCTCTGTTTAAATTATTCCTTGTTTAAAAGTTCAAATATTTTTAGAGTTTGCTCGCCACCATTTTGCAGAGCTCTGGCATCATTCATATCTGAAATATTATCCCAGCTTGCTGCAATATTTTCAGGAGTCATATCATCCCCAGTTCCAAGAGAAACTCCCATAGTTTCATGGATATATATTCGAGAAAATACCCCTGCCCCAGCTGACATTACCGCACCATTTGGTGCCTGATCACTGGCAAGATACAGAACTGCTGGTGTCACATATTCTGGTTGTAAATTTTTACCAAAGTCTTCAGGAATTAAACCTTCGGTCATTCTTGTGTATGCAACAGGTGTTATTGAGTTTGAAAAGACATTATATTTTTGCCCTTCAATTTTTAATGTATTCATTAAACCAACCATAGCCATTTTTGCTGCGCCATAGTTTGCTTGACCAAAATTACCAAAAACACCACTTGAAGAGCTAGTAAATATAATTCTTCCATAGCCCTGCTCTCTCATGATTGGATAAATTGTATGGGTACAATTTAACGTACCTTGAAAGTGAACATCCATAACTAGATTAAAATCATCCAAAGTAACATTGTGAAAACTTTTGTCTCGAAGAATTCCAGCATTATTAACTAAAACATCAATCCTTCCCCACTTAGCCATTACATCTTTAACCATAGATTGAATTGCTGCTAAATCTGTAACGCTAGCTCCATTTGCTATAGCCTCACCGCCTTCAGAAATAATTTGCTCAACAACTGAGTTTGCAGCATCACTGGTACCACTTCCATCAACGCTTCCCCCAAGATCATTAACAACAACCTTAGCCCCTCTTCTTGCTAACTCTAAAGCGTGTTGTTTGCCAATACCGCCTCCAGCACCTGTTACTATTGCAACTTGATCATCAAATCTTATAGACATTTAAAATCTCCTAAATATGCAGTTAAAAAATTAACTTAGTTAATACAAAGTATTTTATATTAAAAAATGCGATTGATACTATTTTTAAATTATTGGATTTGTATATGAAAATAATTTACCCAGGGTTTATCATTGTTATATGCCAAAGTTCCCAAATCTTGAATTAAAAGAGTTTCAACTTGAATCTAAGGATTATGATCTTGATAAATGGTTGCAATCTTGCACAAAAGAAACTCATTGGGTTGAGGGGCATATAAAATTATTCGGCAAAATTCATAAAATCCCTAGACTTCAGTCCTGGTATGCAGATAAAGGAATTCAATATTCCTACTCAGGCAAAAGCTTGAAGCGAAATGATTGGAATAATTCTCTTAGTGAAATTAAAAATGCGATAGAGGAGCTATCAGATAAGAATTTTAATTCAGTATTGATGAATTTATATAGAAATGGGAATGATTCTATGGGTCTTCATTCAGATGATGAAAAGGAATTAGGAGAATTTCCAGTAATAGCTTCATTATCATTGGGCGCTTCAAGAAAAATATTTTTTAAGCACAAGTTCAAAAAAATTAACTTTAATATTAATCAAAATCATGGAACAGTTCTAGTTATGAGTGGTGAAACACAGAAATATTGGAAGCATGAAATAAAGAAAGAAAAAAAAATAGTTTTACCTAGAGTAAATTTAACTTTTAGGAATATAATCTCCTAACTAATTAAAATATT
>JAQWXQ010000006.1 GCA_029254395.1 SAR86 cluster bacterium
GCAGGTATGCTAGATTCAGCTATGGCTCAATTCTTAATCTACTTATCCGAGGGTAAAAAAATTCCTTTGACTCTTGATATGACAACTACCTTCCTGCTTCCATGCAAACCAGATTCTGAAGTTGTAGCGAAAAGTACTATTGTTAAACAAGGAAAATCGATTGCATTCACTAAAGCTGAGATGTTCCAAGATGATAAGCTTATAGCCACATCAAGTGCTACAAATAAATTAGTCTAAATTTATTTGCTATACTTCTCTCATGACTGAGTTGAAAGCAAAATTTACAAAAATGACCGATGGAACCGCAGAGGATTGGTCAATTATTGCTGAATCAAATATCAATGAATCTACTGATTTGCCTTTTAAGATTCTTGATCACTTAAAAATGCTTGGAAAAGACTATGGGGGCTTTGCTGTTGATAGGCTTACACATTCCATTCAAACAGCTTCTCGTGCCCATAGAGATGGAAATGATGAGGAATATGTTGTGTGTGCATTGCTTCATGACATTGGTGATAACTTGGCCCCATCAAATCATGCTGATTTTGCTGCTACATTATTACAACCTTTTGTATCTGAAAAAAATTATTGGATTGTGAAGCATCATGGTATTTTTCAAGGCTACTATTTTTTTGAATACTTGGGCTTAGATAAAAATATGCGAGATAGCTTTAAAGATCATCCTTATTTCGAGGACTGTAAAGTTTTTTGTGAAAAATATGACCAGAACAGTTTTGACCCAGATTATGAATCTTTACCGCTAGATTTTTTTATCCCAATGATCAAAAAAGTTTTTGCAAAACCAAAAAATACTATATATAAAAAATAACTAATGGCTGATGAAAACCTCTTAAAGTTATTAGAGCTTGTAAGGCCTGAGTCTGACTTTACATCTTCCAATATTCCAAGTGAGCCTGACTATAGGCTTAAAGACAGCTGGGCTGCGCTTCCTGAAGTTGATAGCTATCAATACCTAGTACCTTCAGATGACTATTCTATTAAAAAATCAAATGATATTGATGTTTTTTATATTCATCCAACAGGCTTTTTTGAAAAAAAATGGAATTTTAATCTAGATAAGAATAGCTCTGCTTATGAGAGAACAGAAGTAATGCTTGCCAACCAAGCATCTGTATTTAATGAATCGTGTAATATTTATGCTCCAGCTTATCGCCAGGCAACTTATTACTCTTTCTTTTCCAATAATGAGAATGGATTGAAGGCGCTTGATCTCGCATATAAGGATATTGAAAGAGCCTTTGATTACTATATTGAAAATTTCAATAATGGGAGGCCTTTTTTTATATATGGCCACAGCCAGGGTGCTCTTCATGGACAAAGGCTAATACATAATCGTATCTCAAATACATCATTAAAAAATCAATTTATTAACGGTTATCTTGTTGGCTATGTTATCCCTGAAAACTCTTTTTCTAATCTCTTCCCAGATCTTATAGCCTCTAAGAATGGTTTGGATACTGGCTCTATAATTTCATGGTCCACAGTCGCAGAAGGTTTTGTGAGGGGAAGGGCATCCACGCCCCATTGGAAGCCTGATGGATGGGGGTTTCAAGATATGACAAAACGAATTATTTCTGTAAACCCATTCAGTTGGACCTCTGACTCATCATGGCATGAGCAAGATGATCATCATTGCTCAATTATTAATAAATCTAATAATGATGTTTTTATGGATTTAACAATGCTTCATCATACTAATTCAAAAAAATCTATTGGCACAACAAGAATTCAAAATTTTCAATCAAGGATTAATTCAGAAAATGGACTTCTTGAAACAAGAGGCGATTTGATTGATAAAATGCGAAAAATGAGATCATTTAATGGCGATCTTCACTCATTTGATGTGATGTTGTTTTGGGGATCTGTAAGACAAAATATTATTGATAGAATAGATGCCTTCTTATAAATATTTTTTAATTATTATTATGTCAATCTCATTTAATACAGTGGCTTGGGAAGAAGGCTATGTTTATAACGGCGATGTAAAAATTGCCTATCGTGATTATGGACCTATTGAAGCAGATCCAATATTGCTTGTTCAAGGTCTAGGAGGTCAATTAATAAATTGGCCAGATCATCTATTGGACTTTTTAATTGAAAACGGTTTTAGGCCCATAGTCTTTGACAATCGTGATACTGGTCTTTCATCTAGAATTTTAAGTGAGCGGTTTGAAGAGGGTAATAGGACAAGAACTATTAACTCTACATATATTAAATATTTTTTAAGATTACCAATAAATCCTCCATACAATCTCGATGATATGGCTAACGACTCTATTGCAATTTTAGATCATCTTTCTATAAACAAATCACATCTTTTAGGGATGTCTATGGGTGGCATGATTGCTCAAATTATTGCAGCTAATCATCCTGAAAGAATAAAAACATTTACCTTAATAGCATCTTCAACATCAACACCAAGCCCATTGAACGGACCAACTAGAGATGTGAGAAAGTTATTAATGAAGCGCTCTAATAACCCAAATGCCACAATGGACGAAAGAATAGAAAGAAGTAAAAAAATCTTCACTCTAATTGGCCTGGAAGGTTATAACCTTGAAACTGAGGAGTTCTACAATAAATCTGTTGAGTCAATTGAAAGAGCTGGACCTGATGATTCAGGTTTTAGTCGTCAAATTATGGCAATATTAGGCTCAAAAAATAGAATTAAAAAAGTTAAATCGATTCAATCTAAGACACTAATTATTCATGGTAAAGAGGATCCTCTTATTAAAGTAAAGAATGCATACAAAGCCAACAAGCTGATAACAGATAGTGAGCTAATTGTATTACCAAATATGCGTCATATGATAGAGCCGCCAGTTTTCAATAGATTTAAAGAAGACCTTTTAAATCATCTTTCGAGTTAGTCATGTTAACCAATAGCTTTAAATTCAATTATTCTATTGGCGCTGTAGCTAATGGTATTAAGACTGATACCTTTACATTTTTTTTACTTTTTTTCTATTCTAGAGTAATTGGACTTGATCCACTTTTAGCAGGAACTGCAATTTTCATAGCTTTATTAGTTGATTCTGTTACTGATCCATTAATGGGTACAATTTCAGATAGAACGAGATCTAGGTTAGGAAGAAGACACCCATTTATGTTTGTAGCATTTATCCCAGCTTCTATTTTCTATGTGCTCCTTTTTACTCCAAAAATTGAATGGGGCCTCTCACAATCGTACCTCTTCATATGGATGCTGGTATGTACGACCTTTACAAGGGTAGGCATGACTCTTTTTGAGGTGCCACACAGATCTTTTGGTGCAGAGATTATTAAAAACTATGAAGAACGAACCCTTTTATTTTCATGGCGAGAATTAATAACGTGGGTTGCTGCTATCGGTAATGCTTTTATGGGTTATTTCATTTTTTTTAGATCAACCCCTGATTACCCTTATGGTCAGTTAAACCCTGAAGTATGGTTTCCTTTTGCACTTGCAGGCGGGGTGTTTATGGCACTTGGCATGCTTTATTCAACTATATCAACTACAAAATATATTAAAGATCTTTCAACATGGAGCGGGCCAATTTCGTTAAAAGATATATTTAATGAAATATCAATAGCCATTACTAATAGATCTTTTTTAATTTTCTTTGCAGGCAACCTAACACTGTCCATTGCCTGGGGTCTATCTAATAGTTTAGCTTTGTACATAAATACTGATTTTTGGGGGTTACCAGGAAACCTCATAACTATATTCTTAATTATTTATATTACCTCTACATTCATGGCTTTTTATTTAACTCCGCGATTGGTTAAGAGGTTTGATAAAAAAAAATTAGTCTTGATATGTATTTTTGGCACAGCCTTTTTTAGTCCTATTGCTTTTATTTCCTACAATCTAGGCTTAACACCTGAAAAAGGCACATTTTCATTAATTTTCTTTTTATCTGTTCCATTGATCTTTATTTCATGTTTTTCAGTAATGGGTAATATGACTAGGGATTCAATGATTGGTGATATTGCTGATGAAGTTGAGTTAACAAGTGGGAAGAGGCAAGAGGGCGTTCTTTATTCTGCAGTTTCATTTATTCAAAAGGTGAATACAGCTATTGGAGGTTTTGTTGCAGGTCTTGTTTTAAAAATAGTAGAGTATCCCAAGGACAACCCAACCTATGAACAAACTTACTCTTTATTTTTTGTTCAAGGGGTTGTTGGACCAATATTATTAGCTTTACCTTTATTTATCTTTTTTTTCTATAAGCTAGACAGAGCAAGACATGCAAAAATTATTGAAGAGCTAAACGCTTAAAATTAGAGTTATAAAATCAATTCAATAGATTGAGATACTCTTTTCCAAAGTGCTTTATCTGCAGCTGCTGGCTTCTTAGCCAAGTTTGAGAAGAAATGTATTAGAAGATCATCCAAGCTAGTTAAATCATTTTTTGATTTATTGAATTTTTCTGTAAGCATTTCTAACTGAATTTTATTTCTAATAACAGAATCTTTTTTTAACGAATCTATGCCAGCTTTAATCTCAAGTTTAATACAGGAGTATGTAAGGTTATCTAGGTTGGATTTTTTAACATCAAGGCCTTTAATCTTTGATGCAATATTACTTGGTACTTGGATTTCATCAAATGATTCATTTATGTAAGCATCTAAAAGATTTTTATACGACTCTACTTTAGCTATTTTCTTTTCAGCTTTTTGAGAGGCCTTTTGTTCTTTTATTTCATTGCGAATATTTGACATTTCTTTTGATTTTGAAATGTTATTTAGCTCACCAAGTCTTCCTTCTACCTCTTCTATACTTATTGTTTTATTTTTAAGGTCCTTTGTTAAAGTAGATGCTAGAACAAGCTCGGCATCTAAAACCTCTTTTTTAGCACTATAGAACCTGTCAGCTGATTTATTAAACTTATCCCAAAGCTTATTATCAATCTTTCTACCAGCAGACCCAGCTTTTTTCCAATCGTTTTTAAGATCATTAAATTTCTTTATGCAAATATCATTATCTTCATCATTTATAAGATCAACTTTAGCTATAAGATCCTCTTTAGCTTTGATCACAGCTCTCTCTTGTTTTTTTATCTGATCATTGATTGGTTTCTTAGCATTAAAGAATTCATTTCTTAGTTTCTTATGATCTTTATCAAGAACCGGGGCGTGCTCTTGCCATTCATTAAATTTATCTCTTAAGAAAAATATAAGTGTTTTAGCATCAGGCCAGTTTGATGATTTATCAATCGTGTAATTGTTTATTTCATTTATTATTTTTCTTCTATTAGCAGCATTAGCTTCTTTAACTTTATTTAGTTCTTCAAAAAACTCTTTACATGGCTCCCAAGCTTTATTTGTTAGTTCATTAAATTTCAACCATTGATCCTTTGAGGAGGGCCTTCCTGATGTATCTAATTGTTGCCACTTCTTCTGGATTTCATGGATAGCATTAGCTTGTGTTTTAGGGTTTTCTGAACTGTTATTGGAAAGTTCACCAATTTCTTTAATCAACTCTTCTCGTTTTGGGTTTGTTGCAAACGATGACATATCATCAAAATATCTTGACTGAGCTACAACAAAGTTTATTTTATGCCTTAGTTTATTGGGAACACCTTTCTCATTTTTCACTATTGAAAGAGTGTCTCTTAAGTTTTTTTGCGCTTTTTTAATAGAGCCATCTTCAAATAACTTTTCTATATTTTCTAATTGTTTAAATAAATCTTGTTTTGTTTCCACATTAATCTCTTATGATGTTTATAATTAGTTCAAATGAACAAGCGAATTTTAACAGGAATTACAACAACTGGTACTCCTCATATAGGAAATTATTTAGGTGCAATTAAACCTGCTTTGGAATTGGCTAGTGATTTTGATGAGTCGTTCTTTTTTTTAGCGGATTATCACGCAATTATAAAAAATTCTAATCGAAATGAGATTGAGCAATCAGTAAAAGATGTTGCTTTATCATGGTTGGCTTCAGGTCTTGACCCAGCTCAATCATTTTTTTACAGACAATCAGATGTACCTGAGATACTTGAATTAAGCTGGATACTAAATTGTGTTACTGCTAAAGGTTTAATGAATCGGTCGCATGCATACAAAGCTGCTACAGCCTTGAATACTTCAGATGAAGACAAAGGAATAAGCATGGGATTATTTTCATATCCCGTTCTGATGGCTGCAGATATTCTGATATTTAACGCAACCCATGTCCCAGTTGGACCTGATCAAATGCAACATCTTGAAATGACTCGCGATATTGCAGGCAAGTTCAATCATTCATATAAGAAAATCTTTGAATTACCTGAAGCAATTACCCAAGAGGCTGATCAAATTATTCTTGGCCAAGATGGTAGAAAGATGAGTAAATCCTATAAAAATATTATTCCGTTACTTTCAACTGAAAAAGTCTTAAAAAAATCAATTGCAAAAATAGTTACTAATTCGCTTGAGCCAGGGGATCCAAAAGACTTTAATAACTGCTCTGTTTTTTCTTTATATTGTCATTTCTCATCAGATGATGAGCAGAGTGACCTAAAAGAGTCATATAAAAATGGGATATCCTGGGGAGATGCTAAGAATAAATTATTTGAAAAAGTTAACGAACATATCATTCCTATTAGAGAGTCTTATAACTCTTTAAATTCAAATAAAGATCTTATAAATGAATTGTTAGCAGAAGGTTCGGCAAAAGTAAGACCTATGGCTAAGGAGCTACTTTTAGAAGTAAGAGACTCTATAGGTATTTCTAGAATATCTTAATGCAAAATAAAGGCTCCTCTTGGCTCAAGTTTGGCCTATTTACCGTTGGCTTAGGGCAGTCTTTCGTTTTTGTAATTGTGCCTCCGCTTGCCAGGGACTTGGGCTTGTCAGAAATACAGACCTCTTTAGTT
The DNA here is from genome assembly GCA_029254395.1 of SAR86 cluster bacterium. Classification (GTDB taxonomy): domain Bacteria; phylum Pseudomonadota; class Gammaproteobacteria; order Magnimaribacterales; family D2472; genus CAJQGY01. The sequence goes on from JAQWXQ010000006.1 coordinate 6,867, forward strand.
TTTGCTATTTCAGCAGTTGCATGGGCTTTAACAAGCGCATCTTGGGGAAGGGCCAGCGATAGATATGGTAGGAGAAATATTGCTGTATTGGGTTTAGTTGGATATTCAATTTCATTAGTTGCCATGATAACTCCACTTTTTTTAGTGGAAAGAAATATTATGGACCTTGCGCTCTTATTCCCATTACTCGTTCTGGGAAGGTTGTTTAATGGTTTGATAGGCTCAGCCACAAGACCTGCTGCGTTTGCATATGTTGCAGATAACAGTAGTGCAGATAAAAGAACATTAAAATTTGCAAGACTAGAGTCCAGCTTTCTACTCGGAACTGTTGCAGGACCATTGATAGGTGGTTTCTTAATTCTTATAACTAAAGAAACGCCTTTTTATGTGTTCAGTGTGATGTCTATAATTTCATCAATTGGGATATATAAAACTTTAGAAAACACTAGTATTCATAAAAAAACTGAGATTATTAAAGATAAAATATCATGGAAGTCACAGTCGATATGGCCATTCTTGTTAATTGCATCTATTGCAAGCCTATCTCAAGCCTCGCTTCTTCAATCAATAGGTTTCTATGTATTTGATATGTTCTATATATATGATGATCTACCAATTATAGTTAGTACAAGCTTTGCAATATTATCCATCTCAACAATACTTAGTCAGTATCTATTTACTGACGCATTTCCATTAGATAACTTTAAATTACTGTTATACGGAACTTTATTAATAGTATTTTCTTTCTTTACAATGGCCTACTTTCCAAAACTTTCTGTATATTACCTTTCTTTATTAATTAATGGTCTTGGCGGGGGTATGATAAGGCCGGCCATATCATCCTCCTTGTCACTTTCTCAAATACCTGAAAATCAGGGCTCTGCAGCTGGGTATTTAGGTTCTGTATATCCAATAGGGCACATGTTAACCCCATTTGTAGCAATGCCTATTTATGCTTTTAATCCTTCGTATTTGTATTTTTTTAATTCGATTTTATCTATAGTTATAGTTATATTTATAATAAGTCACCCAATATTTAAGAGAAGCAAATAATAATGAAAAAAAGTTTACTAATAATTAATCTTGGTACTCCTGATAGCCCGTCTTATTTCCATGTTTATAAATATCTAAGACAATTTCTTTCAGACGAAAAAGTTATAAATATAAATCCTATTTTAAGATTTATTTTAGTTAATTTTATCATTTGTCCACTTAGATCATTCTCTTCTTCAAAAATTTATAAGAAAGTTTGGCACCCTGAAAAGGGATCACCATTACTGCACAACACTATGATGCTCAGAGAGAAAATTGCTAATAGGTTGCCAGATGTTGATGTTGAATATGCAATGAGATATCAATCTCCCTCCATTAAAAATGCAATTGATAAAATGCTTTCAAAGAACCCTGATGAATTAAT
>JAQWXQ010000017.1 GCA_029254395.1 SAR86 cluster bacterium
GGAGCAAACCCGTCATATTCAAATTATTTAAAATATTTTATTAACTCCCAACTGTGGTCAAAGAATGAGAATATTGAAATGTTTTACTTTTCATCATTTGATGAATCCTGGAAGGTAGATGCAGAAGGGGATGTGGGTGCCTTTTGGGGTTTATGGGATAAGCTAGAAAAACTTAAATTCTAGTTGCAAAAAGTTATTTTTTATTTATTTTCATTTAAATTATTTTGTGTATAATTCACATCTATTATGGCAGACAAAAAACAAGTAAAAGTATATTTAATCCCAGAAGGTGAAACGCGTGACCATCACACATATCACTATACTGCTATTAAAACTAGAAAGTTCACTATTGAGAATAAGAAGATGAGGATGAAGAAATTCAATCCAGCTAAAAGAGTGCACGAATGGTTTGTAGAAGCTAAGCTACCTCCACATAATTAGGTCTCAGACAATCTAATCTCTGTTGAAGAGATATCATCTCTAAAACTACCCTCATTAAATCCAGTACATCTAGACCTTATCTTTGAAGGTATATTTATATCCTCAAGAGATATAAATTTATCATTAACCTTCCTTCCAAAAACAAGAAAATGAATATTGTGGTCATTAAACCTTTCAACATGCTCGTTCATGTCTTTATTACTTGAATAAAATTTTTCATCAAATACTCTCAAAAGAGTATCTGCTCCAATAATAAATACACTATTTGGGAACATTTCTGCCTTCTCACTAAATCTTCCCGCAGAGGTCATCACCCAGCTATCATTTTCATCAAATTGATCTAGTGTCCTTTTAATTTCTTGAAAAGTAAGAGGAGGCTTGTCAGCATTCTTTGCACATATTTCAAAAGTAGTTTGCATACCTGTTTTCTTTTCAGCAAGATCTCTCATTCTTATATGGCCTTCATGCAAAGGATTGAATGAACCTGGAAAAATGAGTTCCGGTTTTGATTTAGAGCTAGACACATAATTAACTTCATTATTAAGAAGCTTTACCCATGATTTTTCAGCATTCGTTTTACTGATATCAACATCTTCACTGTGGCTGGGCTTATTGACCTTAATTCCACATGCCTCACCAAGTAGGTGCATTACATAATTAGCAATAAGTTCCTCTTCTTCCTTTCTTGATCTTGTATTTTTATCGAGTATACAAGCAACTGATTTAGTATATGAAGAGGTCTGAAGAACAATATAAAATTTATGATCACCAATTTTTGTATAAGTTGTTGCAAGACTGGCAGTGATTGAAATACCTATAAGGTATTTTGATTTTGTTTCGCTAGCAATCTTGGAACAAGATTTATATGCATTTGCAGCCATGCTCAAGCAAGTCTGCATTGAGCAATAATGATCTGGTTTCTTATTCAGATAGGCATCCATAGATTCTTTTGCATAAGGTATATATGACTCTAAAATTGTATTGGATGCTCCAGGTACCTGAAGAAGAGATGAAATGGCTTCAGTGCCTCCTCCACTGGAAACAATTGTTACCTTAAAAGGGCTTTGATGTATTTTTTTTATTAACTCTTGCATAGGTAATAGTGTATTTGTTGCATTTTAACCTAATAAACAATAATTATTGTTAGAATAATTACATGAATAAATCATTAAATTTTTTTTGGATGCTGGTGTTGGTTTCTTCATCCAACCTTCATGCCTATGAGGTTAAGCAAACAACTTTTGCTTTTTGGGACAAGCCCGATGTTAATTTATTATATAAATTACCAAAAAATATAGACGCCAATACTAAGGTTCTATTTATAATTCATGGTCAAAGCAGAAATGCTGATAGCTATATTGAACACTGGGTTGATTTGGTTGAAGAGGAAAATGTAATTCTTGTTGCACCACATTTTAAAAGATCAGATTATAGGTACTTCTTTCTTCTAGAGACTGCAAATTCTAATGGTGTTATTAACAAAAATGAAAGTGGCTACTTAACAAACTCAATTGATACATTTTTTAGCTTTTTTAAAAATAAATATAAATTAGATACTAGTAAATACTCTATGTTTGGGCATTCAGCTGGAGGTCAATTCTCTCATAGGTACTTAATGCTAAGTGACAACCCTAAGATTGATAAGGCTGTGATTGCCAATCCAGGTTGGTATACTTTTCTTGCCGGAGCCAGATATCCATATGGCATTAAAGATATTCCAGTCAGCATTTCTAATGAAGGTGTCAAAAATTTTTTAAGTATGAGGAATACCCTTATGCTTGGAAGTAAAGACACTGGATCTTCAAGCTTAAACACTTCTCCTGGGGCCATGAAGCAGGGTGAAGATAGACTTTCCAGGGGTAATAACTATTTTAATTCTCTCATCAAAACAACGAAAGAAAATAATATTCCATTTAGATGGAACTATCATCTAGTTGAAGGCGTAGATCATGATTTTAGAAAAATGTCTGATGCAGCTGCAAAGGTACTGCTTTAAAATATTTCCTTAAAAAAAATATCACTTTTCCTTTTTACCTTCTCTTTAAAAGGCTCTTGGAACTTACTTAACGTATTATAAATAAGACCCATGCGCGGATTTTTTGACAATAAGCCTTGGTTCTTCATTAAGAAATTCCAATATAGATAATTAAAGGGACATGAATCATCTTCGATCGTATTTTTTGGGTTGTACTCGCAGGAAGAGCAATAGTTAGACATCCTATTTATATATTTTCCACTAGCAGCGTAGGGTTTTGAACCAACCACACCTCCATCTGAAAAAGTTGCCATTCCAAGTGTGTTTGGAAGCTCAACCCATTCGTATGCATCAATATAAACTGAAAGATACCAATCACATATATCATTTGGGCTGATGCCGCTGAGCATAGCAAAATTACCAGTAACCATTAGTCTTTGTATATGATGGGCGTAGGCATTTTTTTTAGTAGTATCAACCACATCTGCAATACAGTGCATTTTTGTATTACCATCCCAAAAAAAGCTAGGCAATTTATTTGTATTATTAAAAAAGTTTAGCTCTTTATAGTGAGGCATATTCGACCAATATATCCCTCTAATAAATTCTCTCCAGCCAATAATTTGTCTAATAAACCCTTCAGCAGAATTTAACGGAGCTTCATTATTTCTATACCTACATTCAGCCTCCTCTATACAGTCCATAGGGTCAAGCAACCCAGAGTTGAGGTAAGCAGAGAGGAGGGAGTGAAACATGAATGGTTCGTTTGACTTCATAGCATCCTGGAATGATCCATAGTTTTTAAAATAGGTATCAAAAAATTCCAACATTTGATTCCAAGCCTCTTTATGAGTTGTTGCCCAATTAAAGTTTTCAAAATCACCGAATGACTTATTAAAGATTTTATCTACTTCGACCATTACACCAATGGTGAGTTCGTCTGTTTTAATTGGTTTTCTGTCTGGGATAATCTCTTTAAGCGCTGAAGCTCCTTTTCTATTTTCCTTATCAAGATTCCATTTTCCACCTTCTGGCTTGCCTTCATCCATAAGAACAGAGTGTTTTTTTCTTATCCATCTATAAAAATATTCCTGAATAAGCGACTTTTTCCCTTTTGACCATAAATCAAAATCTTCTTCATTCGATACAAATTTAGTATCCTCTAGTACATTTAATATTATCGAATTACTCTGGCAGAAGAACATTAGTTCTTTCAGAGTTTGGTAATCAGATGGCTTGGTAACATAAAGCTTTTCAAATTGCTGTTCTGAAAATATTCTTTTTAAAGTTTTGGTAAGTCCCTCGTGATTTTCAGTGACTTTCTCATGGATCACTCTCTCATGTTTTATGGTTGGTATATATTTTCTCAGAGAGGTTATTAAATAAATTAGTTTTTGCTTATGATGAGGCAGTTCATAGAATGAACTCATTGGTTCAAAGAATAAAAGACTATCTTCTGCGCCTATGCTTTCATAGACTAAATTATTCTTTGATAGCTGATCTACAAATACCAATCCTAAAGAACTCATGCGTTTATTAGTTGAGCAAGATGTTTGCCTGATTCATATGCAGATTCAACTCTTGGTCCCAAGGCCCAGTCACCTATAGCAAAAACATTATCATTTACTTTCATATAACCTTCCTTGGTATAGTTTTTTTTACAAAGAGCATACCTCCATTTAAAAACTTTAATATTATCTGTGAATAAAGCTTTATCAATACCAAGTGATTTAACAATATCATCTATAGCTATACTTGCAATATCCTTGTTTTCAAGATCAAAAAAATTATTACTAAAGTCCTGTGTGAAATGCATAGTAATTGAGGTTGGTGATTCGTCACAAAATGAGCTTGATAGAGAAGCCCAGCTTAACTTATCAGATATATGTTTATAGCAAGTATGTTTAAAAGGCATATCATTTTTTAATAAAACACCCACTGCAAGACATTTTGAATATAGATCACCATTAAAGCTAGAATTAATATTGGCAATGTTATTAAATTGGGGGAGTGGTATTGAAGAAATTATTAAATCGAATTTTTTTTCGGGACTGTCTTTAAAGCTGAGTATGCTTTCTTTTAAGTTAATATTTGTAACCAATTTCTCCAGTTCTATGTTTTTATCATCTAAGTGATATCCAACAACACTATGTAAGCCATTTTTGTGTACGAACTTATTGGATGATTTGATAATGGATTTATTTAGGTTGTCTAG
>JAQWXQ010000031.1 GCA_029254395.1 SAR86 cluster bacterium
GCAATGCAGGTGTTATCCATCCAGGAGCCATGGGCTCTCCAAACAGTATAGGGCCGGAGGCAATTAATGTACCAGCGATAAAGCTTAAAGCAATTCCATCCTCAAAACTAAGACCAAGACCCATAGCCACAGGGACTGCAGCAAATGCTGTAGCTCCGGAAATAACCATACCTTGAAAAAACTCACCAGCTCTAAATTTAATATGTATGAATGGTATTCTTAATGTAAATGGCCCCCATTTAATACCCTGACTTTTACTTGCTGTGCTCATTTAGTTAATTCTCCCATTGCGTTTTCTAGACCTTTTAAGGTTAAAGGATACATTCTATCTTCAAATAAGTCTCTTAAAATACATACAGATGAGGAATAATCCCAATGGTCATCAGGAACTGGGTTTAGCCAAGCCATATTATTAAAATGATCTGTCAATCTATTGATCCAAGTAACGCTTGGTTCTTCATTCCAATGCTCAATACTTCCGCCTGAATTTGTTATTTCATATGGTGCCATTGTTGCATCTCCAACCACAATAATTTTATAGTCAGATGAGTATTTATTTATAATGTCTTGAACAAGAAATCTCTCTTGCGATCTTCTTCTGTTATCTTTCCAGACAGACTCATAAATAGAGTTGTGAAAATAGAAATATTCTAAATGTTTAAACTCTGTTTTTATGGCTGAAAAAAGCTCTTCACATAGCTTTATATAAGGGTCCATAGATCCACCAACATCAAATAGTACAATCACCTTAACTGCATTAGATCTTTCAGGCACCATTCTAATATCAAGGTAACCAGCATTTTTTGCTGTTGATTTAATTGTTCCGTCCATATCGAGCTCAAGGTCGTTACCATGTCTAGCAAATTTTCTAAGCCTTCTTAAGGCCATCTTCATTTCTCTAGTTCCAATAATTATAGAGTCATCAAGATTGCTATATTGTCTTTGCTCCCAAACTTTTACAGCAGATTTTTGGCCGCCCTCTCCTCCAACTCTTATGCCCTCTGGGTTTTGGCCGCCATGTCCAAAAGGTGAAGTGCCATTAGTACCAACCCATTTATTTCCACCCTCATGTCTATCTTTCTGTTCTTCCAATCTTTTCTTAAATTCTTCAAGTAGCTTATCAAGGCCGCCTAGTGATTTAATTTTTTTAAGCTCTTCTGGATCTAGCTCTTTTTCAAAAGCCTTTCTTAACCAATCTTCAGGAATCAGTGCTTGAAAAATGTCCTCAAGCTTCTCAATACCCTTAAAGTAGATATCAAAAGCTTTATCAAATTTATCGTAATGCTTTTCATCCTTTACCAATATTGCTCTTGATAAATAATAAAAGTCATCAATATTTGCATAAACTAATTGCTTTTCAAGCGCACCAAGAAGATCCAACAACTCTCTTAAGGAGCATGGAACACCTGACGCTCTGACAGTTTGAAAAAGATTTATTAGCATTTACTTAGACGAGGCAGATTCTCTTCTAGACATGAACGCCAATCTTTCAAGAAGCTGAACATCTTGCTCATTTTTTAGCAGCGCTCCATAAAGCGGAGGAATTGCTTTAGATGAATCTGCATTTTTAAGTATTTCATCAGGCATATCATCGGATAATAATAGTTTTAACCAGTCTATCAATTCGGAAGTTGATGGTTTCTTTTTAAGTCCAGGAATTTTACGAAGATCAAAAAAGATTTCGAGCGCTTCACTAACGAGCTTCTTTTTAATCTTAGGATAGTGAACAGAAACAATTTTGTTCATTGTCTGTCTATCAGGAAATTGTATATAGTGAAAAAAGCACCTTCTCAAGAATGCATCTGGCAGCTCTTTTTCATTGTTTGATGTCATTATTATTAAAGGTCTATGCTTGGCTTTAATTGTTTGACCAGTCTCATAACAAAAGAATTCCATTCTATCAATTTCTTGAAGCAGGTCGTTTGGAAATTCAATGTCAGCCTTATCTATTTCATCTATTAGCAATACAACTTGCTTGTCAGAGTCAAAAGCTTCCCATAACTTACCTTTGTTTATGTAGTTGGCTATGTCTTTAACTCTCTCATCGCCCAATTGAGAGTCACGTAATCTTGTTACAGCATCGTACTCATACAAGCCTTGTGAAGCCTTGGTAGTTGATTTTATATGCCATTCGATTAACTCAAGACCCATTGCATCTGCCACCTCAATAGCAAGAAGGGTTTTACCAGTCCCAGGCTCTCCTTTGATTAATAGAGGTCTTTCAAGCGCCGCTGCTGCATTAACAGCAAGACTAAGATCTTCTGTTGCTATATAATTTTTTGTTCCTTTAAATTGCATCTTTATTCCCTATATTTTGATAATTTTTCATCCGATTTAAGTATTCTAGTCAGTTGTCTGCTCGAAGCAACAAAATTTCCATTCAAATCCCAAATTCTTGCATCTTGTTCAAAGTAACCTTTCCTTATATCTGAGGCTGTAAAATCTGCAAATAGCCTTGAAGTAGTTGGCATCATACGTATGTGTGTTGTTAAGGTAATTGTTGGAATCCAACCCAGTGCGCCATATTTATTTGAGACTACAGGAGGAAGAATATCGGAATAATAGAAAAGGCAGAATTGATCAGCAAGTCCTCCAGACATTTCTAAGAAAGCTGAGCACCGTGCATCAGCACTCTCATCGCCATTAGATCTATCCCACCAAGCATGATTAGGATGAACCCTGCAATCTAGTTGTTTGATGAATGATGGAGTAAAACCTTTCGAAATCTTGTCATAGTTCAAGCTTTTGTATTGATTGTGATTATCTTCATTAAATATCTCAGGTATATCAGTATTCAACCCATCAAAGCCCTTCATGTATTCAAAATCAGAACAAGTACCCGTTAGAGTTGCGCGCACCTTGTCATCCTGGATAAGCTTTACGAATCCAGATGAACTGCCTCGACCAACTTTGAGAATATCAACTTCCAGAAATGCATCTTTTGCTTCAGTTCTTTCTAAGTATTGTATAGATGAACTAATAGACGTTGAATGAGGAAGACAAGATACCAAAGCTTTATTCATTACCGCTTTTAGATATCCACCGTGTGGCGTATTCCCAACAAAGTAATCTCTATCAGGAGTTATTTTAAAAAAATTATCTGATAGCTTCTCAATAGAAATAGCTGAGTGAAATTTATTAAATTGATTCATGTTTTAGGATTTTAGTTCATAATTATAGATATATAAAACCTTAAATTATGAATAAACTATTTGATATAGCATGCAACTTTACAAGCAACAGATTTGATGAAGATTTAGACAAGGTTATTGCAAATGCTATTGATAAAAATGTAGATAAATTTCTTCTTGTTTCAGCAGAAATAAGTGACATAGATAGAATCTTAGACATAAATAATTTATATCCTGATAATTGTTACTTTACCTCCGGTGTACATCCTCATCATGCAAATGATTTTTTTGATGAGTCTCCATCTATCTTAGAGAAGCTTGTTACAAAACATAACCCAAATGCTATTGGAGAAACTGGTCTTGATTTTTTTAGAAATATATCAAGCTATGATAATCAGATATATGCATTTGAAGAGCAAATTAAAATTGCCATTAAACATAATAAGCCTCTTTTTCTTCATCAAAGAGATTCTCATAAAGATTTTATAAATGTATTAAATAAATATAAAAACCATTTGCCAAAATGTGTTGTTCATTGCTTTACCGGTTCTCAAAACGAGCTAAATGATTATTTGAATAGTGGTTTCTATATAGGTTTAACTGGTTGGATATGCGATGAAAGAAGGAACCAGGTGTTGAGAGAAACTATTAAAGATATTCCCTTGGAAAGATTAATGATTGAAACTGATTGTCCTTATTTAATCCCAAGAAATATTAAAGTTAAAGGTAATAGAAATGAGCCATCCTTTTTGCCACACATAGCAAGTGAAATTGCAGCACTGATGTGTATAGATAAAGAAGTTCTGGTTAAGCAGACATATGAGAATGCAATAAATTTTTTTAAATAAAAGCTTCGGGGTCTAAATTGTATTTTTCTATTAACTTTGAGCTATCTGCGCCCTTCTCTTTTGAGTTGTGTTTGATACTCAATACTGATTTAGAAAACCTTGGCGAGGGGTTCGGTTGAATGACGCCATCAAAATTTGTGAAGGTATTTCTTTGGATATTATGCTCATTTAACGGAGCTTCAGAAATTGAAAGAACCGGAGTTACGCAACCATCTGTATCATCGAAAATTGCAGCCCAATCATCCCTAGTTTTTGTAAGAATAATTTTAGATACTTTATCTTTTAATTTGGGCCATTTGCCTTTATCCATTTGATTTAAAAAATCTTTATCTGTGATTTCAAGTTTTTCTAAAAAAATACTGTAAAACTTAGGCTCAATAGATCCAATAGCTAAAAACTTACCATCTGCGCATTCATAAGTATCATAAAAATGAGCACCTCCATCCAGCAAATTTGATTCTCTTTCATCCTCCCAATAACCCATTTGATTAAACGAATAGAAAAAACTCATTAGCATAGAAGTGCCATCAATCATTGCAGAGTCGACAACTTGACCCTCTCCTGTTTTAATTTGATGAATAAATGCAGCCGTCATTCCAAGAGCAAGGTGCATCCCTCCGCCACCATAATCACCAATCAGGTTCAGTGGAGGTGATGGTGGATTATTTTTCCTTCCCATTGCACCAAGCGCTCCGGTTAGTGAAATATAATTAATATCATGTCCAGCATTTTTAGACATAGGCCCGTCTTGGCCCCAACCAGTCATTCGTCCATAAACAATCTTTGGGTTAACATTGAAACAGTCATCAGGACCCAAACCCAAAGACTCCATAACTCCTGGTCTATAACCCTCAATCAAACCATCGACTTGAGAAAGCAATTTTAAAATTTCATCTTTGGTAGAATTTTTTTTAAGATCTGCAGTTAAGGAATACTTAGATCTGTTATGAATATCAAACTTATTATGAGTCCCCTTTTCATTAATTCTATTAATAGTTATTACTTCAGCACCTAGGTCAGCAAGTGCCATTCCACAAAATGGACCTGGTCCTATTCCAGCAAATTCAACTATTTTTATTCCATTTAATGGGCCCATAAGATAATACTATTTGAAAAGATTGAATTTGACTAATAAATTTGGCAGTAAAGTTAAGGATGAAATGAAAGAGATAATGAGTGCCATGCTTGTAAAAATTCCAAATAGAACGGTTGGGAAAAAATTAGAGAAAGCTAAAATCGAAAAACCAATAGCTATTGTAGCTGCAGTATAAAACAATGCCCTTCCTACATTTATGTGAGAATTTTTCATTGACATCATAGGGTCATTTGTTTGCTTCATCTCTTTTTTATATCTATACATATAATGAATAGTGTTATCTACTGCCATGCCCACACTTATGGCTGCAACAGTAATTGTCATTATATCAAGAGGAAGACCAAGAAGACCCAATGCACCAACTACGGACAAAGCAACAAAAATATTTGGAATAAGACCAATTATCATTGCTTTAAAGCTTTTAAATATTAGTAAGAACATTAAAGCAATTACAGCAAATACAATAGATATGGAGCCTATTTGTGCTGCAAATAATGATTGCAGCATATTATTGTAAAGAACTGCTAGGCCGGTAATTTCAAATTGATCTTCGTCTAAATTAAAATTTTCAACTAAATCATATTCAATTTCTTTAATAAGATTATTCCTATTTAATCCTGGTGCAGTTTCAACGACTCTTGTTGAAATCCTCACAACCGAATCATCTTCATTTATATATGAATATAGCAATGTATCTTTAATATCTTCTGGAAGGACTGATCTCAATAAAGCTAATTCAAGATCGTTCAAATCTTCGCCTTCGTTTATCTCTCTGGCAAGCTTAATACCACTTGCAACACTCAAAACCTTACCTATCTCTTCTTTAGAGCTTAAATAATCGTGTATCTCTTCAAGTTTAGATAAACTATAAATATTCCACCAATAACCAGATGCTTCAGAAGAGTCATCTTCAAATAGGTCATCAATAAAAAGATCATCTTCCTCACCCTCATCGATAAAATTATCTATTGGCTCAGAGATTATAATATCTAAAGTAGCCGTACCTCCCAGATCCTTATCTATCTTTAACATACCCTGGTATATTTCGGTCGAGCTATCAAAATAATCTATGAATTTATTTTCAACCTCTAATTTAGATGACCCCACAATAAGTAAACATGTGGCTATGAGGGATATTAAGAAAATAATTAAAGTATTTTTTTTAGAAAACCCATAAAGAATGTCTGTAATCTTATGGAGTTTTAAAATATCTTTTGTTTTTATATTTTTAATTAAAATCAAAGCGCTGGGTATAAAAGTAAATGTTGTAACAAAAGCAAAAAGTATTCCTACAGACATCATCTTCCCAAATTCTATTACGGGCTTTAACTCACCCGAAAGCAAAGATATGAAGGCTATTCCTGTTGTAAATGCTGCAAAAAAGCATGGAGCTATGATTTGCCTTAATGTTTCATTCAATCTTTCTTTTTTTGAAGAAATAACATCCATCAATTCATTGAATTTAACTAGAACATGAACTGTAAGTGAAATAGTTAATATTAATAAAAGCGCTATGAAGTTCGACGATACAACACTTATTTTCCAATCCATGAAACCAAGAAATGCTGCAGTAGAGAATGTTGCGAGAAAAGCATTAGTTAATGGCAAAAAGACATACCAAATATTTCCAAAAAATAGGTAGAGCATAAGAGCAAAAACAATTGCTACCCCAAGACCAAAAACAACTAAATCATCTTGAATGAATGACATCATATCTGTAGCAATCATTGATGGGCCACCAAGGTATATCGTTCCATAGTCTTTATATGAGGATATTACTTCTCTAATAGATTTTATGGTTTCAACATTTTGATTTGAAATCTCATCATTGAATTTTGAGATCTGGGAACTCAAAGCCATAACCAACTCTTTATCGTTTAACTCAAGCGCCTCATACCTTTTTTCAATTAGATTATTGTAATTTTCATTAGCTTTAATATTTATCTGTATGGCGGTTGTATTTCCATCTTTGCTGATAATAAGACTTTGATATATGGGGTTGTTTAAAAATTCATCTTTTGCCAAGGCAAGGTTTATATCTGGATTATCAAGATCTTTTAAATTATCTGACACATCAACCAGGGGAACTCTTGGCTGGAAAAAAACAGGAGCATCTATAATTGATAAAACAGACTCAACTCTATCAACCTCTCCAAGCTCTGCATCAAGTTTCTTGATTAATTCTATGATTTCGCTTGAAAAAATTTCACCATATGGCTCAAATACAACTATAAGAAAGTCTGAGCTGCCAAATTCTTTCTCAATACTTCTATAGGTTTTTAATGCTTGATCGCCCTCAATAACAAGAGCATCAGAAGATGCGTCAAGTTTAAAATTATTTATGCCATAGGAGCTTGCTAACATCAGCAAACCTAATAACAAAAGAATATGTTTATGGTAGTTATTAATTATATTTAAGTAGTTTTTCATTTTTTATTTACGCATTGAGGAGATTCAAGGTCTGATTTATTATCTTTAAATTCCTCGCTTGTGAATAAATGCATTGACAAGGCATGAATATTATCTAGAACATCTGCTAAAACTTTATGCACTTTTTTATGTCGCTCAATTAGCTTCAACCCAACAAAATCATCGGTAACAATTATAAGTTTAAAATGAGTTTCAGAGTTTAATGGCGTATTGTGATGGTGACTTTCGTTAATGACGTCAATTGAGTTTATGTTGATTGAATTACAACAAAGAGTTTTAATTTTTAGGGCGATATTCATTTATCTATAAGAGGTTATAAGAGTATTAACCATCTAGGGAAGGATTAAGATTAATATTGTTGATTGTTTTTATAATTTGCTCCCAGTGAAGCCAGTTTTCGGTATCTAAAGATGCGGCATATTCAGCAGCTCTCAGCATGGCAATGGTTTCAGCTTCTTCTCCATATTGTGAAATTAATGCTATGGCTGAATTTTCAATACTTTTATTCATGATTTGCAATTCAAAGATTAACCATTAGATATGAGTTTCATATCAGCCCTTTCAATCATCCCCCAGTCAATAATCTTAAACTCACCAGCGTTTGTTTCAACCAAGGCGGTGCATGATTCAACCCAATCACCACAATTATGATAGGAAACACCATTGATTGTAGTAATTTCAGCTTTATGAATGTGTCCGCAAACAAGACCATCAAAATTACGCCTTTTGCATTCATTTGATAGAGACTCCTCATAATCTGACATTTTATTTACCTTCTTTTTTGC
>JAQWXQ010000036.1 GCA_029254395.1 SAR86 cluster bacterium
AGAGCTCGAGTTAGTAACAAAGGGGCAAGAATAATGGGACTGCCTGGTGGTCATCAGGTTAGAGGTAATTACCCTCAATATGATGGACCTGCACCTTTTGCAGAAGTTTTTGATGGAATTGCAGTTTCCAATAGTCAATATTCAGAGTTAAATGCTTTTCTAAAAGATTATAGCGATGCTTCAGTAACTGTATTGTGGAAGTCTGGAAGTACTGAGGTAATGGAAGCAACATTCGTTCATGGCTCCCCTTATGCCTACTTTAAAGTATATTCAGGATCACCAATTATAAAAACCAAAGCTTCTGATAGTGCAGAAAAAGGGACCTATTATGATTATGGTAATAGCCTAGGTATATGGACAGACGTAGCTGGTATTAAAAATTATTTCTTAGTTACAGGTGAGGGCACTACTGAATTCTCATCAAAAGATTCAAATCAAATAGGCATATCTAATTCTACAAAAGAATTTACTATTACCTATCTTCCTACACTTTCCGGTGTTCCAAGTGACAATATGTCAGAGTATTTTGAAACCCAAGCTAGGAATGTTGTTTCATCTGTTGATATTGATTACGAAGTGAATGATGCCACTAACGAGGTTACTGTTTCTCATAGCTATTTAAACGAAAATGGTGCAATGGTCGAAACAATAGCTGGAATGCATCCTCTTCATTGGAAGTTCTCAGATACCTCAACTTCTTCTTACAAAATAAGGAGTGCTAGGGGAATGATTAAGTTTGCTCAGGTTAATGGGTTTAGCTACAAGATTCCGGCTGTTGGTATACTTCCAACACTTCCAGCAGTAAGCAATAGCTACGATCAAGCTACCTTAGAACAACTAGTTATAGATTTTGTAGCACAAGGTGAAGCTAATTGGATTTATAGAGAGAACCAAAAAACTGTTGATACATATTGGTCTGGAAAAGCATATGGAAAAGTAGCTGAAGTAGCTGCAACTGCAAGAACTATCGGCTTAGAATCTCAAGCAAACGAATTAATTGCTTGGCTAAAATCAGAGCTGGAGGATTGGTTTACAGCAGAAACAAACGGTGAGCTAGATGAAACTAGATATTTTGTTTATGACGATCAATGGGATACTTTGCTTGGAATGGAAGAGGCTTATGGTTCTCACCAGAGATTAGCTGATCATCATTTTCATTATGGCTATTTCGTTAGGGCAGCTGCAGAAATATGTAGAGTGGATAGCTCATGGTGCTCACAAGAACAATATGGCCCGATGATTGAGCTTTTGATTCGAGATTATGCTGCTGGCAAAGATGATGACATGTTTCCTCCAGTAAGAAACTTTGATCCTGCTAACGGCTTCTCTTGGGCTGATGGCAGAGCTGATGCCTTACAGGGTAACAATAACGAATCTACATCTGAAGCTGCAACATCATATGGAGCTATTATTTTATACGGTCTTGCTACTGGAAATGATGAGCTAGTCAAAAGAGGAACCTACCTTCACGCATCAACATCAGCAGCTTATTGGCAATATTGGAATAACATTGATGGTTATAAAAATAGAGGTGGCGATGATGATAACTTTAAAACAGGTTACAACCTTATAACTACGTCAATCATTTGGAGTGCCGGAGCTGATTTTTCAACTTGGTTTAGCCCTAGGTATGCTCATATCTTAGGAATTCAAGGACTACCATCTAGCCCGCTTATTTTCCATGTGGGATTATACGATGACTATATGGCTGACTACGTTCAGCTTGGTCTTCAGGAATCGTCTAATGGAAAACCATCCGGTCTAGGTGATGATGAGTGGAAAGATTTATGGTGGAACCTTTGGGCAATGGTTGATCCGCAGGCATCAATTGACGACTATAATTCTGTAAATCAGAATTATAGCCCTGAGGCTGGAGAGTCTAGAGCTCATACCTATCAATGGATCAACGTCTTTAATAAATTTGGTACTCTCAAGATTGGAACAGGTGAGTTGACATCAAATCATCCAGCCGCAGTTGCTTTCGAAAAAAATGGAGTGACTACCTATGTTGCTTATAACTATAAAAATGACCCAATTACAGTAGTTTATAGTGATGGTAAGAGCCTAAGTGTTCCCGCTAATGGCTTTAAGATAGAGAATTAAAATATTTTATTACAAAACCTTGGTGGCTTGATTAGTCCTTAAGGTTTTGTAATATTCTTAAAGACTCATCAATTTTTTCTTTTTCAAGATTAGAGATACTAATTCTTTTTTTTAGGTGATTAATAAGGTCTTGTTTTGGCGAGCAACATAGG
>JAQWXQ010000041.1 GCA_029254395.1 SAR86 cluster bacterium
GGCCCCATTTTTAACATCCATTGTTACCGATGGGTCTGCGAATACAAATAAAATTCCACCCCTGGCCTTAACCTCTTCTAAGTTTGATATGAGCTTTTCAGCAATCTCACTTTCTGGAGCGGTAGCAATAACAGGCATCTGATCGTCTATTAGGGCTAATGGTCCATGCTTTAGTTCTCCAGCTGGATAAGCCTCTGCATGAATATATGAAATCTCTTTTAGCTTTAAGGCGCCTTCTTTTGCAACTGGATAAAAAATCCCTCTTCCTAAAAATAATGCATTCTCTTTATTGGCAATGTCTGGTGCTATTTCTACAATTTGATCTTTAAGCTCAAGAGTTTCGTTAATTACTTCTGGCAGCGCCCTTAACCCATTAACCATTCTTGTTCTTAGCATAGGATTTAAGTTTCTGCTTTTAGCCAAAGATAATGTAAGGAGCATTAGTGCAGCGAGTTGGGTTGTGAAAGCTTTTGTTGAAGCGACTCCAATTTCAGGCCCCGCATTGGTAAACATAACAAAGTCTGATTCTCTTGCAAGGGAGCTAGTTGGGACATTGCAAACACCCACACTGCCTAGATAGTTCTTTTCTTTTGCATAGCTAAGTGCTGCTAAAGTATCAGCTGTTTCCCCAGATTGTGAAATCGTTATTAGTAGTGAATTTTTGTCTACGTGAGGATTCCTATATCTATACTCACTAGCATAATCTACCTGGCAAGGAAGATCGGCAATTGCTGAAAGCCAGTTTGCAGCAACTCTTCCTGCATGAAGGCTGGTTCCACAAGCTACTATTTGAATTCGTTGTACCTTAGCAAAAAGATCGCTTGAGCCAAGGCCAAAAATATTATCGAGCACATCATCTCCGCCAATTCTTCCGTTAATGGTGTTCATAACGGCTTCGGGCTGCTCATAAATTTCTTTTTCCATATAGTGCTTATGATCGCCTTTGGACATAGCTTGGTTAGTAATGTCTATGTGCGTCACCTCTCTTTCTACTTCAACTTGATTGGCATCGAAAACTTTATAAGTGTTGGCTGTAAGCTCAGCAACATCACCGTCTTCCAAGAACACGAAATCGTTTGTATGTTGAGCAATGGCTAAAGGATCAGAGGCTGCAAAAAACTCATCTGTGCCAAGACCAAGCAATAATGGTGATTTGTTTCTAGCAACTACCAGTTTTTGATCATCGTTCATATCAATTGCTGCAATCGCGTATGCGCCTTCAAGCTTTTCTTTGGCTTGATACATAGCATCAGTCATTGAAGCGCCTTCACCCATATGTTTATCCAATAAGTGAGCAATCAACTCTGAGTCTGTTTGAGATGTAAAAGAATAGCCTTCTTTTATTAGGCTCTCTCTCAGCTCAATGTAGTTTTCAATGATCCCGTTGTGAACAATATAGACGCTATCTTTTGATTTGTGAGGGTGGGCGTTTGCTTCAGATGGCTCTCCGTGGGTTGCCCATCTTGTGTGAGCTATTCCAAGCTTACTTTTTGGCTTTTCTGCAATCATCTTTTCTTCTAAAAGTTGTACTTTTCCAAGCGCGCGTAGGTGAGCTATTTTGTCTCCCTGATGCAAAGCTATGCCAGCTGAGTCATAACCCCTGTATTCCATTTTATGGAGGCCTTGGACTAATAATTTTCCTACGTGCCTATTTGAAGCAGCTGCAATGATTCCACACATGATTAATCCTTTTTCTTAGACCAGTTGTCTTTGTTTAATTGTTTTGATCGCCCAACACCAAGAGCATTTTCCGGTACATTTTTTGTAATCGTTGAGCCTGCAGCTATGGTTGAGTTGTTGCCAATTTCAACAGGGGCAACTAACGAAGAGTTACTACCTATAAAACTGTTGTCCCCAACTATTGTTTTGTGTTTATTAGTTCCATCATAGTTACAAGTGATAGTTCCAGCGCCTATGTTTGTTTTTGTGCCGACTGTTGTGTCGCCAAGATACGTAAAGTGGTTAGCTTTTGACCCCTCGCCTAAGGTAGTATTTTTTGTCTCTACAAAATTACCAACCTTTGCTGAGTTTTGAATATCGCTTCCCTCTCTAAGCCTTGCATAAGGACCTATTACACATTTTTCTCCGACCTTTGCACTGACTAGGTGAGAAAAAGCTTCAACTCTTGAGCCATCTCCAATGTATACATCTTTTAAAATGGTATTTGGTCCAATATAAACATTATTACCAAGAACAACCTCTCCTTCTAAAATAACGTTAACATCAATTGTGCAGTCTTTGCCGGCCTTTACTGAGCCCCTAACATCAAGCCTTGATGCGTCGGTGACTGTAATGCCTAATTCAAATAATTCTTCAGTTTTCATAGAGCGATATATTGTTTCAAGCCTTTCTAGCTCTTTCTTATTATTGGCGCCTTGGACCTCTTCATTAGATGCATCACAAGTATTAATCTTTATGCCTTTTAAATTCATTATAGAAACTAAATCGGTTAAGTAAAATTCATTAGCAGCATTTTCATTTTTAATCTCTAACAGCCCTTCTGTTAAAAGATCTTTGTTTACACACAGTACGCCTGTAAAAACTTGTTTTATTTGCCTCTCAGAATCTGTTGCATCTTTCTCTTCAACAATTGATTGGGCATGACCATCTTCATTTGTTTTAACTCTTCCATACCCAAAAGGATTATCTAAAACAGTGGTAAGTATTGCGGCACCATTAGACGAGGCATTGATTAGATTATTTAATGTATCTTCTTTTATTAGAGGAACATCTCCATAAAGAACTAGAACTTTAGAGTTGCCCAAAACCTTATCCAAACCACATTTAACAGCATCACCCGTTCCAATTGGCTTGGGTTGAAGGCTTGTTGTTATATTAAGGTGTGTGAACTTTTGCGCTTCACTTATTATTGATTCTTTGTCGTAACCCACAACTAATGTTATGTCTTGTGAAATTTTACCTGCGGTATTACATATCTTTTCAAGCATAGATGTGCCACCGATCTGCTGAAGAGACTTTGCGCGATTAGAGTTCATTCTTGAGCCTTCGCCAGCAGCAAGAATAATAGTATGTATGTTCACATTAATTTAATGTTTAAAATTAATACTTATATTACTGCTTTTTACGAAGTTTTTGAATTGTTTTTAGCCTTGCTACTGCTTCAGCTAATTGAGATGCTGCTTTTGCGTAATCAAGAGTTGCATCTTGATTTGCTAAATCTTTTTCTGCCGCTTCTTTTGCTTTTATAGCCTCAGCCTCGTCTAAATTTTCTGCACGCTCAGCGGTATCAGAAAGAACTGTTACTAAGTCTGGCTGAATTTCTAAAAATCCTCCAGAGCAAAAAAATGCCTCTTCTTCTGATCCGTTTACAACCCGAACAGGGCCGGGTGCAAGGCCGGTTAAAAGAGGCGTATGTCCTGG
Source organism: SAR86 cluster bacterium (assembly GCA_029254395.1). Classification (GTDB taxonomy): domain Bacteria; phylum Pseudomonadota; class Gammaproteobacteria; order Magnimaribacterales; family D2472; genus CAJQGY01. The sequence continues at coordinate 3,382 of JAQWXQ010000041.1, forward strand.
AGCGATACCAATCTCACCCAGCGAACCAGTTGCATAAACCATGGTGCCTTCGCCGGAATAAATTTCTTCACTTGAAGAAACTATATTGATCTTGATAGTGCTCATATTTATAGTGTTTTAGCCTTTTCTACTGCTTCTTCTATAGTTCCAACCATATAAAATGCTTGTTCAGGAAG
>JAQWXQ010000045.1 GCA_029254395.1 SAR86 cluster bacterium
GCAAAAAAAACCTGGATAGAACAGCCTGGTATGGAGTGGGAGGTTCTTAATTCTGATGAGGTTGAAAGTCTTGAGCCTGCTTTAAAAACTGCAAATAAAAAAAATAAAATTGTTGGTGGGATTTATACAAAATCAGATGCAAGCGGAGATATCCATAAATTTTGCATTAATCTTGAAAGAGTATTGATAGATAAATATGGGGTTACTTCTTTAACTGACACGGACGTCACTCATGTCACCAAACAAAGAGACAAGATAGTTTTAACCAGTCGAAATGCTAATGCAATTAATAATTATGAATTTGATAATATTGTGATTTGCGCTGGTGTAAATACTCAGTGGTTTGCAAATATGCTTGGAGATTCAATGAATGTTTACCCTGTAAAAGGCTCCAGTGTGACCATTGATCTTAAAGATGAGCCCTCTAAGCTTGGAGCCCCTAAGGTTTCCTTGATAGATCAGCCTGTAAAAATTGTTGCCAGTCGTCTTGGTAATAAGTTTAGAGTTGCTGGCACTGCAGAGCTTGCAGGCATCAATACAGATATTAGACAAGATAGAATTAGGCCTTTATTAAAATGGGTAAAAGAATTTTTTCCTGAGGTCAGCACAGAGACATATACGCCTTGGGCTGGCCTAAGGCCAATGACTCCAAATATGATGCCACTGACTCATGAGAGTAAAATGCCTGGCGTATTTTACCATGCTGGTCATGGACATCTTGGGTGGACTCTAAGTGCAGCAACTGCCGAAATGGTTGCGGATAAAATAGAAAAAAAGATTAAGTAAGATCTACTATCTCCCAACCTCTTAAAACAGACGCCTCTCTCAACCTATCATCTGGGTTTACTGCAATAGGTTTTTCAACAGACTCAAGTAATGGGAGATCATTGATAGAGTCTGAGTAAAAAGTTGTTTCGCTAAAATCTAGCTTCCCATTATCTCGCATCCAAGATACAACCTTTTTTAATTTACCATCTCCTATAGCCGGATCCCCAATTATTTTTCCTGTAATACTTCCATCTTTAACTTCTGGGTCTGTTCCAATAATATTTTTGAACTCCAATCTAGCACCAATTCTATTTACAAGAATTGAATTGGTTGCTGAGGCGAGAAGCAGCGTATCGCCTGCTTCATAATGCTTATGAAGAATCCTAAGTATATAAATATTAATCATAGGCTCTATAATTTCTTTCATGAATATATCTAAAAGCTTTTCTGCTTTTTCTTTGCCCAAGACAATAAATGTACTTAAAGCAAATTCGCAGTACTCATGAATATCAAGTTTTCCCTCAACATACTGATCATAAAAATAATCATTTTTATTTCTATAAAAATCCCCATCAACATGATTATTAATTATTAAAAATTCTATCCAAGAGTAATCCGAATCGCCTTTAAGGATGGTATTATCAAGATCAAATATTGTTAATTTCATATAAAAATTAAATGAATGAAGAAAGTAATTATAGATTAAATGTAGGTCTAATTATTGTAAATAATTATGGCAAAGTACTAATATGTAAAAGAAAAAATTCTAATCAATGGCAATTTCCTCAGGGAGGAATAGATAAAGGTGAATCGCCAATAGAGGCTGCAAAAAGAGAAATTTTTGAAGAGGTTGGAATTAAGCCATCTAAAATCAAAGTTTTAGGAAAAATCAAAGATTGGGTTAAGTACGAAATACCAAAAGAGCTCGCAAAGAAAAGCTTTAAAAAGAAAGGAATAGTAGGACAAAAACAAAAATGGTTTATATTCAAAATAAAATCCGAAGCTTGTATTAGCTTTGTAAATGACCCTGATAATGAGTTTGATGACTTTGCGTGGGTTTCATATTGGCGCCCTATCGCATTAATTGTATCTTTCAAGAAAGAGGTTTATAGGAATGTTTTAGCCGAACTATTACCAATTTATTTTAATGAGTTTTTAGATGTTAGTTGAGCTTCTAGCATACCTCTTAGTAGGCTCATTTGCTGGCATACTAGCTGGAATGTTTGGAGTTGGAGGTGGAATTATTATTGTTCCAGTCTTGGTGTTTATATTTTCTATTTTGGGATTTGAAGATTCATATTTGGTGCATATTGCTATTGGGACATCTTTGGCAACAATTTTTTTTACTGGCATCTCTTCTGCAAGATCTCATTACCTGAAGGGCTCTATTGATGCAAAGGCATTTCTCCCTATCGCTATTGGAATTTCGTTTGGGGCCATTCTTGGAGCATTTATTGCAAGCTCACTAAATGGAGATATATTAAGAAAAATAATAGGTATTTTTGCTTTTCTTATTGCCATACAAATGATGTTTAATCAAAACAGAAATGTAAAAAAAAGCACTAATAAAATAGTCTCGATGCTCACTGGAGTTGGAATTGGATCGGCCTCTTCTGTGCTTGGCATAGGAGGAGGAAGTTTTACTGTTCCCTTTTTTAAATACAATGGTATTGATATGAAAACATCTATTGGAACAGCGGCAGCATGCGGAATTCCAATTGCTTTCTTTGGCTCATTATCCTTTATTGCAATTGGTTTAAATGAGGAAGACTTGCCTCCTTTAGCACTTGGCTTCATATACATGCCTGCAATGTTTTTGATTTCATTGGCTAGTGTTTTTACAGCATCAATTGGGGCTGGTATGGCGCATGCCATTTCGGATAAAATATTAACAATACTTTTCTCAACACTTATGATCTTAATATCAACCTACATGTTCTTTGGTGCTTCCTCATGATTGTTGAATTATCTGATTTTTTCAATAATCCAAGTATTGTTGAAATAGGTCCAATTAAAATTCAATACTATGCTGTGACATGGTTAATGTCAGCTATCTTTATTTATTTGTATCTAAGGACTCATGAGATCATTAAAAATTTTGGTTTTTCGTTCGACAAAACAAGTGATCTTGTTTTTACCTATGGCCTATTCTTTGGTGCCTTTGCTGGAGGAAGATTAGGATATATGCTTTTTTATGGCACTGATCAGCTACTGGCAAACCCACTATCTCTTTTTTATGTTTGGCAAGGTGGGCTTAGCTTTCATGGTGGCTTATTGGGAGTAGCGCTAAGTTTTTATATCTTTTCAATCAAGAACAACATAAGTTTTTTAAAGCTGTGTGATGCTTTAACCCTCTCAATGCCAATTGGACTTGGACTAGTTAGAATCGGGAATTTTCTTAATGGAGAGCTTTATGGTAGAGCAACAGATGGAAGTTGGGGCTTCATTTTTCCTACTGACTATCTTGGCATTCCAAGGCACCCCTCTCAATTATATGAAAGTTTAGGCGAGGGAATAATTCTTTTTGCTCTGTTAAATTTCATTTATAAGAAAACAACAAAAAAAGGTATTGTATGTTCATCATTTCTTATACTTTATGGAACAATAAGATTTATAATTGAAAATTATAGACAACCAGATTCACACATTGGATTTCTTGCCTATGATATGAGCATGGG
>JAQWXQ010000058.1 GCA_029254395.1 SAR86 cluster bacterium
CAATGAAGAAGCGGATGAGATGGAGCCTATTAAAAAACTTCAAGGATTTTGCAAGACCCACCTTGAACCTGGTGAGCACAAAGAAATTGAAATCACATTGAATGAAAGAAGTTTTAGCAATTGGTCAGTTAGCGAAAATACCTGGGTAGTTCAAAACAGCTCGCACAAAATCTACATTGGGGCTTCATCTGAGGACATCCGCCTAAAATCAGAAGTTAATCTATAGCAAGGCTGCTCATTTCCTCTTCAGTAAGCTTTAGTTGCGTTGCTGCAATGGAGCTCTCAGCCTCTATTATCGTTCTCGGTCCAACTAAGGGAAAAATAAGAGATGACTTTTGGATAACGTAAGCAAGGGCAACTTGGATTGGCTGAACTCCCCTTTGAGCTGCTATTGCAAAACACGCCTTTCTCCTTTGAAGGTTTTTTTCGCTATGCCAAACTCTCCTCTCCTCTTCTAAAGATGGATTGGAGAAATGCTCATTTGATGTAATTTCTTTCTTTTCTATAAAAAATCCCCTAGCCTGACTTGACCATGGGAACAGCATAATCTTATTATCCATAAGATACTCAAGGTAGCTATTATTAACACCCACACATCCAGGCCATACAGGGTCAACCATCTCAGCTAAGCTAAAGTTATTACTCAGAACAGTAAAGGGCTCCATATTATTTTCTAAAGCATAATCTCTTGCTTCGGCAAACCTATCCATTTCCCAATTCGAAGCGCCAATATTGCCAATCAACCCATCAGCCTTTACTTCGTTTAGAGCATCCATAAATTCAGCAACTGGAATTTCGGGGTTATCTCTGTGAAGACAAAATATATCTATCTTATTAATATTTAAACGAGAAAGGGATTCCTCTATTTGCGGCCTAATAAATTTAGGTTCGCAATCAGGCGTATGCGCGCCTTTGCCTAAAACAATAATTTCGTCCTCAACATTTCTTGAGTTAATCCAATCACCTAAATATTTATCGCCCTTCCCGTTGTTATATATGTAAGCAGTATCAAAAATTCTTCCACCAGATCCATAGAAGTGATCAAACATAGTAAAAGCATGAAGACTTGATGTTTGATTATCACAGCCCAATGCCAGTCTTGATCCAAGCTTTTCAACACCATTTAAGGATGTGCTTTGTAGTTTTGGTCTCTGGATAGAATAGAATTTGGAGTCAGGCAAGGGAGACCCTTTAAACTCGCTCAATGGACAAACAATATCAAGCTGCTGCCTCCATTTTTCCAGCCAAAGCATATTACTTTGTGTATCAGCATGATTGATGTAATTTGATTCAGTCTCACCCTTTAATATGCACTCAGAGGCATGATTGATTTCTCTAGTGAAAAGACCAACCTTGTCTTCAAAATGGATTTCTTTAATAAGCTGCTGGTTCTTATATATTTCAATTGATGACTTCCCTTCTTGAAATTGACCACAATGCCAGGGCTGACTTGCAACTATCTTTAAGTCTCCGCTCCTAACAATCAAGTTATTTGGATATTCTTCATCAATTGCGCAACTAATTTCTGCTTTAATGCGATCTGAGAAAACTAATGTGGCAGTTGACTGAAGATCCACCCCTGTTGAGTCGATCCTGCCTGATGCCTCAATACTTTCTGGATCTGAAAAGGGTGTTCCTTGAATCCTGCCTGCAATAAGCTTTGAAATAGACAGCGGATAGCAACCAACATCCAATATAGCTCCACCGCCCAGCATTGGATTTCTTAACCTATGAGATTCAGATAATTCAGCAGTGAACCCAAAAGAACTTTCAATAATAATTTCTTCCTTTGAATCTTGAAACATATCAAGACTGTCTAAAATATTAGCAGTTTGTGGATGGGTTCTGTACATGAAAGCTTCCATCAAAAATACATTTGATTCCTTTGCGAGGTTAAGCAAAACCATACTCTCAAGATGGTTGACTGTAAGAGGTTTCTCACAGAGAGTATGTTTTTTATTCTTTATGGCAGAGAGACAATATTCGTAATGAGTACTGTGAGGTGTAGCGATATATATTGCATCTATATGATCTGCGGTAAATAAATCATTAGCATCATTTATGGCATCTACTTGAAATTTATCACTAAAATCCTTTAATTTGGTCTCATTTCTTCCATAGACGGCCTTAAGAGAAGAATTATTTGAATATTTAATAGAGTGCGCAAAGGCAGTGGCTATACTTCCAGTTCCTACAATTCCCCATCGAATGTTAGTCATTTTTTTCTCCTCGTTGCTGAATCTCTGTTATTAATTTTTGATGAAGGGCTCTGTCAATTGGGTAGAAATAAATCAAGACAAAGCTTATAAAAATACCGACAAGCGGAATTAGGGACATTAAACTTTTAAGTCCTTCTAAGGTTTCGGATGATTGGTCTTGATTTGCAACAAAACCTATTTTAGTTAATGCAACACCTAGAATGATTACCGCTATTGCAATTGCCCCTTTTTGGGCAAAGGTCATAAATCCATACAATGATGATTCTGTTCGTATGCCTGACTTCCACTCTCCGTACTCGATGGTATCCGGCAGCATGGACCAGAACAACACCCCTGTTGCACCATTACCCAATCCAATAAAAGCTAAAATATATAAGAGCTCATTGAGTGCTGATATTGGGTAAATATAAAAAATGCAGAATCCAATAAACAGTAATGCCATGGCTACCAACCAAGTATTCCTTTTACCAAGCTTGAGGGCTGCAAATGCCCAAAAAGGAACAGCTAGAAGAGTAACCCCGTTCAACACGCCCAATATTAATCCTTGATGTTCGTGCATATCTAATGCGTATTTTGCAAAATAGATAAGATTGTTATTAAACATTAGGAAGGTAGAAATAAGAATTAGTATTGCAGAGAAAACAATCCAAAAAGGGTAGTTGCTTGCAACTGAGCTCATAACTTCTTTAAAGCTTGGTAGTTGCTCTTTAGCCGCCTCAAAGCTTCTTTCATTAACCAATAAAACGGTTACCGACAGAATAATCACAGCAAAAGCGCCAGCAACTATTCCCAAGTAAATAAATCCAAGCGATTCCTCTCCTCCGCCAAAGTAGAGAACAATAGGAAAACCTAATGCGGATATAGAAAATGTTCCAAAAGCAGCTGCGATCATTCTTGATCCGGTGAGGATAGTTCTCTCATCACTGTCATCGGTTATTCGAGCAGTAAGTGAAGAATAAGGAACGCTAACTATTGTGAAGCAGGTTCTATGAATTAAGTTAATGCAAAGAAGGAAGCCAAATAATAAAGCGCCCTCAAAAGGAGGAACCCATAACAGAAGAATAAACGAGAGAGCTAGTGGTATTGAGCCATAATAAATATAGGGCCTATAACTACCCATTTTACTCCTGGTTCGCTCTGCCAAAAAGCCCATGAAAGGGTCTGTCATAGCATCCCACAATATCCCAAGACCATAGATAATGCCTGCTGCGTAAGGAGTTATACCTACCACATCTGTATAAAAATAAAGAAGGTAGATGCTCACCCCGCTCCAGTACAAACAAATAGCAAAATCACCTATTCCATAGGCAAACCTAGTCTTATTGCTAACAGCTGTGATCAAAAAAATATCCCCTAATAAAAACTTCTTTTCACTAATGTATATGAAAAAGATATGTATTGCATGGAAAAAATATGTAAGACTAAAGATATGGAATATACAGAAGGATTTATAGAAAATGATGGAGTAAAAATTTTCTATAGAGAGTATGGCTTAAAGGAATCAGAGCCAATCCTTTTAGTGCATGGTCTTGGTGCTCAGCTGGTTCATTGGCCTCCCCACCTGATAAGCTTTCTTGTAGATCATGGATACAGAGTTATTACATTTGATAATAGAGACTCTGGACTATCTTCAAGATTTAAAGATAAACCCTCATTTGGTCTTGGGTATCTTCGCTACTTCTTCAGACTACCAATCAAGACAGAATATAGCCTCAACGATATGGCAAAAGATGGAGTTAATCTTTTAAATCATTTGCAAATCAAGCGGTCTCATATTCTAGGAACATCCATGGGTGGAATGATCAGTCAGATACTTTGCTCCAAATACCCTGACAGAGTTAAGTCATTCACACTCATAGCATCAACAGCAAGTGTTCCTGGACCCCTTAACGGAGCCTCCAGGGAAGTCAGAGACATGATGATAGAGAGGTCGAAACTTGAAAACCCAACCATGGAAGAGGTTTATCAAAGAGAAATTAAATGGGTTGGCTTAATAGGTATGAAAGACAGGGTTGTTGATACACCTGAATTTAGAGAAAGCACCATTAGCAACTATAAACGTGTTGAAAACATCAAGGATGGTTTTGGTTATGCTCGACAACTCATTGCAATACTTTCGTCAAAAAATAGAATTAGAAAGGT
>JAQWXQ010000066.1 GCA_029254395.1 SAR86 cluster bacterium
AAGGACTCAAAAATACATTCTTCTCTGAAAGAAGGATCAGATTTTTGTATTAACTTATTGAAAAAAGACCAACAAAACATATCAAATGTTTGTTCAAGCGAAGCTATGCATGACCAAAGATTCGATGATCCTAATTGGGATACCGAATTGGTTCCTTATCTTGCAAATGCACAGGCAAATATTTTTTGTAAGGTAGATAAACTAATTCCCTATCATACTCATACAATTGTTATAGCACATGTAACTAAATCCACTAGTAAAGATAATATAAATACCTTAACTTATGTTGATGGGTCATATGCGTAAATTTTTTTCTGTTGGAATAACATGCTTCTTTTTAAGTGGGTGCTTATTTGTCCCAGCTGCAGTTACGAATACCTTTATGGGAGCTGTTATTGTTTCTGCCGCAGTAGCTACCGCAAACGATAGGGCAGAGTGCGGAGAAAAAAGACCAAGAGTCTTTTTAGCCTCTCCTCAAGATGGATTCGTCTCAAATACCACATCTGTGAAAGTTGCTTTTGGTTCAGAGAATATTCAGATTGTTCCAGCTGGTGCTTTAAATGAAGCTATGGAAGATAAATGTTTTGCAGTTGGTCATCATCATCTTTTAGTAGATAGCGAGGATTACCCAACAACTTGGATCCCGTTTGATGATAATCATCTTCATTTTGGGCAAGGTCAAACTGAAGCAGTAATTGAGCTTGAACCTGGCACTCATACCTTGCAATTAGTTCTTGGTAATCCAGTTCATAATGCAAGTTTTACAATAAATAATTTTGGTGGGCAAGGGCCTTTTGTTTCAGAAAAAATAACTATAGAAGTAATTAGCTCTGAATAATACCTGTTATAACTTTATCCAAATGCTCATCAAGATTAGCACCAATTAAACTAGCACTTTTTATTGGGCCATGGTCTTGTTCCGGATCCATATTATCAACAACAGCAACTTTTCTTAGTATACCAACTAGACCATGAAGCATTGACCACAAAGTAATGCATTTATATGCAATTACGTCTTCTGGATCTTGTGCAAGTTTCGAGAAACTTAACTTCATATTTTCATATGTACCATTGGCACAATCTAACAAATCTGGGTAATTTGAAAAATCACCAACAGCAGTTCCAAACATCAAATCATATGTATTGGCATTACCCAAGCCAAAGTTAATATAATTTATTCCAGTCTTAACCATATTGTCTTTAGTAACTTTCTTTGAAATATCTATATTTGTTGCAGCACTAAGTTTTTTAAAGCCCTCCATTGCAACATATGCATATAAAGATTCTTTAGTATCAAAATGCCTATAAGGTGCAGTTTGAGAAACTCCGCTCTCTTTTGCAATAGATCTCATGCTTAAAGATTCGTACCCATATTCTTCGCAAAGCCTACATGCGCACAATATTAGCTCTTGCTTAAGATTGCCGTGATGATACGATTTTGAAGATTTAGTCATATTATGGTTGAAGATCTTAACACTTTAATGTTGACACTGTAAACATATCGTTTAATATGTTGACACTGTAAACATAAAAATATAGCTTAAAAATGAAAAGTAAATTTATCTATAAAAACAATCTTAGAATGCTAGTAATTGGGGCATTAATTTTGCTGCAGCCACAGTTTATTGCTGCCCAATCTGTTGAGATTTTGGATGCTAAATTACAAAAATCATTTTTTATTAACAAAGAGTTTCCAGGAATACTTCATCCAAGCCAGCAATCAAAAATATCCTTTCAAATACCAGGAAGAGTTGCATCAGTGAATGTTGATATTGGCGATGTGGTTACACAAAATCAAATATTAGCAAAATTAGATGATAGTGAGATATCTGCTCAGTTAAAGCAGGCGAAAGCTAGATTTAATTTATCAAAGCAAATTTTGAAAAGGATAAAAGATCTTAAAATAGACGGTCATGTTTCCGACCAACAGCTTGACGAAGCTAACTCAGAATTTTTAACTGCTCAGTCACAGCTCGAATATTTCCAGGTAAAGCTTGATCAAACAAAGCTTGAAGCTCCATATGATGGTTTGATACAAGGCAGGTTTCTTGATCCTGGTTCTGTAATAAATGGCGGTGCACAAATTCTAGAAATTATCGATTCAAGATTCGTTGAAGCACATGTAACTCTTCCAATGGAATATATCAGTAAAGTTGAGCTGGGACAGATATTTAAATTCAAGGTATCGAACAAAATCTATGATGCAATTTTAAAAAGAATTGCACCTATGTCTAGCAGCGGTTCAAATTCAAAGTTAGCAATTTTTCAATTTGATAAATTTATAACACCTGGGGTTGTTGCAAAGTTACAACTTCAATTTGAAGAACAGGCAGCTGGTGTTTGGGTGCCACTAAAATCTCTTTCACAATCTGATCAAGGTCTTTGGTCGTTATATACTTTAAAAAGCAATGTAGTTACAAAAGATCTTGTAGAAATAATATATTTTGATGATAACTATGCGTATGTAAATGGAACAATCTCTAACGGAGATAAAATTATTTTGGGCGGGGCATCCAAAGTAGTTCAAGGCATGGTATTGGATTCTAAATGAAAATATTAGATATTTTTCTTGAAAGGCCTAGGGTTCTTTTTTTAACTCTAACTTTTATTCTCTTAGCTGGCATCTCATCTGCACTTTCGCTTCCTGTTCAAGAAAACCCAGAGCTTGCGCAAAGATGGGGGTCTGTAACTACAAATTTTCCAGGTGCCTCTCCTGAAAGAATAGAAACACAAATATTAGAACAGCTTGAACTTAAATTAAGAGAAGTAACAGAAATAGATGAGCTGGATTCAATAATATCTCAAGGATTTTCAACTACAGTTGTTGAGTTTAGTCAGAGCCTTGATCCTTTGTTAATTGAGCAAACGTGGTCTGAAGTGCAGGATAAAATTGATCAAGTAAAGCCACTAATTCCTCAAGGGGCCAATTTAAAACTTATTAGATCAAGCGGCCCTCCTATAACTGTTATGTATGGGGTTGAGTGGAGGGGGGAAGGCGCTTCCCCGCTTGTAATGATGTCAAGAATTGCAGATCAGTTAAAAACACAATTGAATAGCATCAATAATACCGAAAAGCTAAAAGTTTTTGGTGGCACAGATGAAGAGGTGTTGATTGAAGTTGACTCAGCGAAACTATCTTCTGCAGGTCTAACATTCACAGAGTTATCTAATATTGTTAAAAGCTTAGACTCTAAAAAGCCGATCGGTTTAATTTCCAACTCACAATCAGAATATCTATTTGCACTTAAAGATGATCTGAACAATATAAATTTAATCAAAGACATACCAGTCAAAGTTTTTGACAATAACCAAATGATTAGGCTTGGAGATATTGCTGAAGTGTCTTTGAAGCCAGTTACACCTGTTGAAGAAATAATTCTTATAGATGGCAAACAAACAATAATGGTTGCTATTTCTGGCACTATGTCTCAGAGAGTCAATGATTACGTTAATCAAGCTGATTCTGTTGTTGAAAAATTAAATAGTGAACTGCCAAGCGAGATATATATAGAAAAAATATATGATGAGTCTGCATATTCATCTGAAAAATTTACAGTATTATTTCAGAGTTTTGCTTTAGCTACATTTTTTGTATTGTCCTTTAGCTTATTTTTTTTAGGACTTCGCTCAGCCATTGTTGTAACTGCAATTTTGCCATTCTCAGTTTCACTGGTTCTTTTTGGTTGCAATATTATTGGCCTTCCATTACATCAAACTTCAATGAGTGGAATAATAATTGCCCTTGGTTTGCTTATCGATAATGGAATTATTGTTGTTGAGGACTATAAGCATAGAAGATCCTTAGCGCTTAACCCCAAAGATGCAATCAAAGCAAGTGTTAAGCATTTGGTGGCTCCATTAACAGCAGCAACTGCAACAACAGTATTTGCATTTTTACCTATAGTTACTGGGGAAGGTTCCAGTATTGAGTTTGTAGGAGGGTTAGCAAAAACTGTAATCATGTCAATCGTGTCTTCTTTGATTCTTGCACTCATCGCCGTTCCTGTAATGATGACTTATTTGGAGAAAGTAAAGTTTTTAAATAGAGGAGATATTTCAAAAGAGGGATATCACAATGAAAGAATAGTTTCATATTATAGAAATTTTCTTTCGTGGGCATATTTAAAGCCTAGAAGAGCTATTTCTTTAGCTCTACTATTTCCATTGATTGGCTTTTTAACTTTTGGATCCATTCCTAAAGATTTTTTCCCACCTCAAGATAGAGATATGTTTGAAGTAATAGTTGAAATGCCTCAAGGCACATCAACAGAAGAAACGCTTAAAAAATCTATTGATATTAGAAATCAAATTATAAACTCCGGTTTGATAGAGCTTAAGCAAGATGTTTGGTTTGTAGGAAGTCGACTCCCAAGAGTTTTGATGAATGTTGTTGGGGGTGATTCTAAAGAGGGAAATAATAACTCTGCTGAGGCAGTCCTATATGCTAAAGATTATTATCAGATGATGAGAAATCTTCCACTTTTAAGCAAGAAGTTATCAGATGACAATCCTGACATTAATATACTTGTTGATAATTTCTTCTCTGGGCCTCCTGTTTTTGCAGATATTGAATATAAGATTATTGGTAATGATAGAGATGTTTTAGCCATGTTAGGTGAAAAACTTGAACTGATAGTAAGTAAAGCCCCAAATATTATTTTGACTAAGAATGAGCTTTCTAATTATGTTACAAGTCTAGAATTTGAATTGGACTCTTCAAATATTTATTTCTCAGGAGGTGATGCAAATCTTATTACTAGCGAGCTTTCATCAGTTAGCAACGGTATAAGTGTTGGCACCATGCTTGACGGGTCTAAGGAAATTCCTATTAGAATAGTAGGTGCCGAATCAAACAGCGCAATAGATGATGCTAGATTTTTAACAGTGCCTACAAACAATGGCTCGCTTGAATATATTGATAATTTTGGTGATAGCAAAATAGTTAGAAAATCAGGGGTAATAACACGCTTTCAGAGTCAAAAACTTAATACAGTCCAGGGCTGGGTGGAAACAGGGAAGCTTCCATCTGCTACAGAAAGTTATTTGACGGAGCCAGTGAATGCATTTATTTCAAACTTACCAAAAGGCTTTTATGTTGAACAATCTGGTCAAGCAGAGAGCAGAAATCAGTCTCAATCTCAAATATACTCTTCGGCTTTATTGTATTTAATTCTCATTATCGGAGGTCTTGTTTTTGCACTTAATTCATTTAGACAAACTGCTCTCATATTATCTGTTGGTGGTTTGTGTATTGGTCTTTCATATCTTGGGCTAACAATTGGAAATCAAAACTATGGCTTTATAGCAACTATTGGTGCTGTTGGTCTGGTAGGTCTCTCAATCAATGATTCTATTATTGTGTTATCTCATATCAAAGAAGAGGCTGAAAAAAGACTGATCACTAAAGCTGAAATTACAGAGATTGTTATCCGGTCAACAAGACACATTATTACGACATCAGTTACAACAATAGGAGGTTTTGCCCCTCTAATATTTTCAAGTGTTTTCTTTAGGCCTCTTGCATGGGCAATGACAATAGGGGTTCTCGGTGCAACTCTTCTAGCGTTACTTTATATACCAGCAATGTTTATGTTTATGAATAAGATTAAGAGTTAAGACAATCTTGAGAACAATAAGATTTTTTATTCTTTTGCAATGCAATAGATTCATGAACGCTAATGCTACAAGCGGCACAGGTTAAGATTTCATTTTTAATTTTTTTTGCACTATTTTTTTTAATAAAAACATTTCTTAGCGACATAAGAAGAAAAAGAGATATAAATACTATTACCAAGGGAACAATTATAAAAATTGTTTTTAAAAACACCATTACTATTCAGGCTTTATATTCTGCAAACTATTCCAGAACCAAGAACTTTCTTCTTGCGGCTCTTCTAAATCTTTATAGTTAATTGCTATAACCTTCTTTGTATCTTCATATAGCTCTGAGTATCCTAATGCTTCATACGAAACTAGTAATATTTTTAATGCCCTAAGATTTTCGCTTGACCCCGGAATATTTTCCAATACATAGTTTGCTCTTCTAATGGAGGCAACATATGCCTTTCTTGTAATGTAGTAGTCTGCTGCAGCTAGTTCATTTCTTGCAATCATGTTTCTTAAATATATGCTTCTTTGCTTGGCATAAGGACTATATTGGCTTTCGGGAAATCTAGTTAAAAATTCTGCTAGCTCTGAGAAAGATTCCTTTGCACCTGAAATATCTCTGTTAGAGAGATCTGTACCTGTAATCCTTACTAAAAAATTTTTATCTCGTGTGTAACTAGATATGCCTTTCATAAAATATGCATAGTCAATGTTCGGATGTCTAGGATGAAGCCTTATAAATTTTTCAGCCGATGAATGAGCAGCCTCAGGTTCTGAGTTCATTAAATGCGCATAAATCAGCTCAACCTGTGCTTGCTCAGCATATTTGCCAAATGGATATCTGCTTTCTATTGTTTCTAAAGCTTCAATCGCACCAATATAATTTCCAGTAAGCATTCTTCTTTGTGCCTGGTCATAATATATTTTTTCTGGTCTCTCTATAACCTCACCTTCTGACTGACATCCAATTATCGAGATTACAGCAAGAGGCATTAGCAAAGATAATTTAAATATATTTTTGTATTCTTTCATTATTTTGATATTTTACCTTTATTATTAGTATTAAAGTTTTAAAAGTTATATTTAGATTGAAATAATTTCTATAAGTTCCAATGTCTATTACAAAAATTGTTAAAGAAGATAACAACAGAAGCAGATTAGATAAAATCGCTGCAGAAATGTTTATTGAGTATTCAAGAACCCAATTAAAAAAATGGATACTTGAAGGAAGAGTATTAGTTAATAATGAGCTCGCTAAACCGAAGGATATGGTTTTTTACCAAGATGAGATCACTATTGATCCTATTAAGGAGGAAAAAGTTTCTTGGGCACCGCAAGAGATAGCTTTTGAAATTATTGATGAGAATGAAGATTTCATTATTATCAACAAGCCTTTTGGGCTAGTCATGCATCCTGGATCTGGTTGCTTTAACGGGACTCTTGCAAACGGCCTTCTTTTCAAATACCCAGAGCTTAAACATGTGCCTAGAAGTGGAATAGTTCATCGGCTTGATAAAGATACATCAGGTGTTTTAGTTGTGGCAAGGTCAGAAGAATTCAGAAATCACTTTATTGATATGATGCAAAATAGAGAAATTGTAAAAAAATATTTAGCCATATCATCTGGATCAACCTTAGGAAGCTTTGAAATCAATGAACCCCTGGGAAGAGATAAAAAAAATAGGACTAAAATTGCTATCAGGGATGATGGAAAAGAAGCCCTTACTTTTGTAAAACTATTAGAAAATTTTGGGGGGTATTGTTTGCTAGACATACTTATCAAAACAGGTCGAACTCATCAGATTAGAGTGCACTTAGCATCTAAAAAACTACCAATTATTGGAGATGGTACATACAATCCAAGAAAAATTATTTCAAAAGATACATCAAGCGAGCTAGTTGATATCATCCGAAGCTTTCCAAGACAGGCTTTGCATGCCCATCAAATATCTTTTTTAAGTAAAAATAAAGAAGATATGATTTCATATGAAGCTCCCGTTCCTCAAGATATGCAAAATCTTATAGAAAACCTGAAAAAACTCTAAAAATGTTGTTACGTATTGCTTAAAGTGATGTAAGCTTTATTTTTTATAAATTAATTTTTGAGTTTTGAAACTATCTGGCGCAGATATGCTAATGCAAGCACTCCATGAAGAGAGTGTGGACCTTATTTTTGGTTATCCTGGTGGAGCCGCACTTCATGTTTATGATGCTGTCTTTAGACAAGATAAAATTGAACATATACTTGTTAGACATGAACAAGGCGCAACTCATGCAGCGGATGGTTATGCAAGATCAACTGGGAAACCAGGAGTAGTCTTAGTAACATCCGGTCCTGGTGCAACTAATGCAGTTACTGGAATTGCGACGGCTTTCATGGACTCTATCCCAATGGTTGTTCTTTCATGCCAAGTAGCCTCTCATTTAATTGGCACAGATGCTTTTCAGGAAACGGATATGATTGGAATATCTAGACCAATTGTTAAGCATAGTTTTTCTATTGAAAACCCTAATGAGATTCCAAGAGTTATAAAAGAAGCTTTTCATATTGCAACAACTGGGAGACAGGGGCCTGTAGTTATTGATATACCTAAGGATATGACCGCGCCCGATAAAAAATTTAATTACGACTACCCCTCTGAAGTGGACATAAGATCATACAAGCCTCCAGTTGCTCCAAGTGATAAACAAGTACAAAGAGCAGTTGATGCAATTCTAGCTTCTGAAAAACCAGTTTTATATGCGGGCGGCGGAGCTATATCTAGCAATGCGTCATCTGAATTAATAGAGCTGAATAAGATTTTAAGAGCACCAGTAACAAATACGCTTATGGGTCTTGGGGTCTATCCTGCATCTGACCCATACTTTTTAGGCATGCTTGGAATGCATGGAACTTATCAAGCAAATATGGCCATGCATAATGCAGACTTAATTATAGCAATTGGTGCAAGATTTGATGACCGTATTACCAATACACCAAGCCTTTTTGCACCCAATGCAAAAATTATACATTTAGACATTGATTACTCATCTGTATCAAAAATTATAGAAGCAAACATTGCTCTCTTTGGTGAGGTAAAGAATTCTTTAAACAAGATTATTAGTAAATTAAATGATGGTTCTAATAACCATAATCCTGAAAAATTTATTCCATGGTTAAATAAAATAGCAGAATGGAAGGCACTTCATGGCTTGAATCATGATCTGTATTTAGATCAAACTGATAATAATATGATCTTGCCACAACAGGTTGTTCAACATGTTTATCAAGAAACTGAAGGGAATGCGTTTGTGACTTCAGATGTAGGCCAACATCAAATGTTTGCAGCACAATATTACCACTTTGATGAACCAAGAAAATGGATAAATTCTGGCAGCATGGGGACAATGGGGTTTGGTTTACCAGCAGCCATGGGCGTTAAATTAGCACACCCTAAAGAAGAGGTTGTTTGTATTACTGGAGAAGGAAGTATTCAGATGTGCATTCAAGAGCTATCAACATGCTTGCAGTACAATCTACCAATTAAAATTATTAACATAAATAATGAAGCGTTGGGCATGGTAAAGCAATGGCAAGATATGAACTATGGCGGCCGTCATTCTGAGAGTACCTACCAAAACTCTCTCCCAAATTTTGTAGAGCTAGCAAGATCCTTTGGTCATGAAGGAATTAAAATTGAAAAAAACTCAGATCTAAAAGAGGGACTAAGAAAAGCATTTTCATTAAAAGATAAATTAGTATTTGTAGATATATATGTTGACCCATCTGAGCATGTATACCCAATGCTTGTGGCTCCTAATGGCAGCCTTAAAGATATATGGCTAGGTAAAGATAAAAAAGCATGAATAAAAGAAAAATACTAATTATTTTGGAAAATAAGCCAGGTGCTCTAGCTAGAGTGGTAGGGTTATTTCACCAGAGGGGATATAACATAGCTAGCCTTCATGTTGATGCTGTTGAAGATGTATCGCAATATTCTTGGCTAGAAAATAATCTTTCTATAAACCTAAAGCCTAATGAGGTTTCTGAGATGACTATATCCACGACAGTTAGTGATACTTTGCTAACTCAAATTTTAAGACAAATAAATAAACTTATTGATGTTCTCTATGCAGAGGAAAAGATATAAAAAAATTAAAGGAAAACTTATGAAAATTTATTATGAAGAAGATGCAAATATAGACATTATTAAAAATATGAATGTTTCAATAATAGGCTATGGCTCACAAGGGCATGCTCATGCAAATAATTTACATGACTCTGGAGTAAATATTACTGTTGGCCTCAGAGAAGGATCTTCATCATGGGCTAAAGCTGAAGAGGCTGGTTTAAAAGTTGCAAATGTTTCTGATTCAGTTCAAGGCGCCGACCTAGTTATGATATTGACGCCAGATGAGTTTCAAGCTGCTATTTACAATAATGAAATCAAACCAAACCTAAAAGAAGATGCAATACTTGCATTTGCTCATGGCTTCAATGTTCATTTTAAAAAAATAACACCTGAAAAAGGCCATAGCGTAATAATGATTGCACCAAAAGGTCCTGGGCATACTGTTCGAAGTACATATGAAAATGGTGGTGGAGTTCCATCTTTAATAGCCATTTATGAGGATGCTACTTCCGATAAAAGTTTTAATGCTAAGGATGTAGCCCTTTCATATGCAAAAGCAAATGGTGGGACAAGAGCTGGTGTTCTTGAAACATCTTTTAAAGAAGAAACGGAAACAGATCTATTTGGAGAGCAGGCAGTTTTGTGCGGTGGAATTACAGCTCTTATCAAAGCAGGATATGAAACGCTCGTTGAGGCTGGTTATAGTCCTGAGATGGCATATTTTGAATGTTTGCATGAAACAAAATTAATTACAGATTTAATTCAAGAAGGCGGTATAGCTAATATGCATTATTCAATATCTAATACTGCTGAATATGGTGATTACTTAAGTGGACCAAAAGTTATAACATCTGATACCAAGGAAGCAATGAAAGGAATTTTAGAAAATATCCAATCTGGAAATTTTGCAGATGATTTCTTAAATGATTGTCGTCAGAGTAATGATGGTTCAGGTGGACCATTCATGAAATCAAGCCGAGAAGCTACCAAGAATCACCCTATAGAGCTTGTAGGAAGCGAGCTTAGATCTAAGATGAAATTCTTAAATACAAAGAAATTAGTAGATAAGCAAAAAAATTAAAAAAAAAGGTATCTTCTTTAGAATAACTTAGTTAGAATACGCGTCCGTCCTTGAGACGGTTGTTCTTTAAAAATATTTGGTTACTCGTGTGGGTGTTCAAAATACGAGAAAAAATAATTTAGATTTTTTATAAAAATCAACAAAACATGATATTAATTGAAGAGTTTGATCATGG